>CAZXCO010001119.1:0-1665 GCA_964639095.1 uncultured Solibacteraceae bacterium | reverse complement strand
TCCGATGCTCCGGCGTGTTGTCGAGAGGTCGCTCGGCATCATCGTCCATAATCCCGGCGCCGCGGAGATCGCGCGGGCACAGGGCGCGCGGCACGTCGAAATCATCCCTCACTTCTGTGAAGTCGATGCGGACCCTCCGGTGGCCGAGGCGGCGCGTCTTCGCGACACCCTCGGCTTCGGCCAGCAGGCGAGGCTGTTCGGAATATTCGGTTATCTGCGCGAGCCCAAGCGCGTCATCCAGTGCATTCATGCCTTCCGAAGGCTCCACGCTTTGAGGCCCTCCACGGCCCTGCTGCTCGCCGGGGAGGTGGCATCGGCCGATCTGGAGCGCCTCCTTCAGACCGAAGCCGCTCATCCCGCCATCCGCCGGCTGGGCCGCCTGAGCCAGCGGGACTTCCGGATCGCGGCCGCTGCAGTCGATTGCTGCCTCAATCTCCGGTATCCGGGAGCTGGAGAAACCTCGGGAATTGCCATGAGGCTGATGGCTCTGGCGAAGCCGGTGGTCGTCACCGGCTGCGCCGAAAATGCGGACTTCCCGCCCGGCGCCGTGCTCCCGGTCTCGCCTGGCGTTGCCGAAGCCGGGGAATTGTTCGAACATATGTTATTAGTGACCGAGTTCCCCGCGGTTGGACGTGAAATCGGGCGGGAGGCAAAGCTTTACGTCCGGACGCACCACGCGCTGGAATCGGTGTCCCGCCAATACTGGAAAGTTCTGTGCGCCGCTTTGCGACCGTCTTCCTGATTTCGCTACCGCTCGTCGCGCTTGCCGCCGTGGGCCCGAAGCCCTGGGGAGCCACATCTGTCATCAGCCGCTTCGACGTTCCCGTGCCGATGCGTGACGGCGTTCGGCTGAGCGCGAATATCTTCCGCCCCGCTGCGCCTGGCCGCTATCCGGCCATACTGCTGCGGACCCCCTACAACAAAGGCGACGCCATCACCGTCACCTATCGCGCTTTTGTCGATCGCGGCTATGCGATCGTCATTCAGGACGTGCGAGGGCGCTACAAGTCCGGCGGCATATTCGAGCCGATCAATCAGGAGATTCGCGACGGTGACGATACCCTGAACTGGATTGCGAGCCGCCCCTGGTCGGATGGAAACGTGGGAATGTACGGGGGATCGTATCTCGGAATCGCGCAGTGGAAAGCCGCGATGACGGGGAATCCGCACCTGAAGGCCATTTTTCCTTACGTCTCCGGCGATGACGATTACCGCGACCGCTATTACTCCACCGGAGGCGCGATGAAGATCGGCCACCGCCTGTTGTGGTTCGCGGAAAACATGAAGGCTCCGGGCTTTGTGCCTCCCGGGTTCAGGAACTACGTCCAGGCTCTGCCGGTCCGCGACGCCGATCTCGCAGCAACCGGCCACGCGCTCGCCGCGTGGCGCACCGTCGCCGCCAATCCCACCTATGACCGGTTCTGGAAATCGACCAGCGTGCGGGAGCACCTCGACGAAATCCGCATACCCGTCTATTCGGTCGGAGGCTGGTACGACAATTTCGTGGAGGGCGATCTCGACGCCTTCGCCATCCGGCACAGGCATCATCCCGACGACCGCATCATGATCGGTCCCTGGCCGCACGTGTTCAGCTCCCCGTTCGCCACGGCGAGTTTCGGCAAAGACTCGCTGGTGCCTCTGCGGTCCGTGGAACTGCGCTGGTTC
>CAZXCO010001118.1:0-2932 GCA_964639095.1 uncultured Solibacteraceae bacterium | reverse complement strand
CGCGGCCGGATGCGGCCTTCATAGTAATGCGCGAGGAATTCGGCTTTGTAGGTGGCCATGTCCACCGAAGCCGGGCAGTCGCTCTTGCATCCCTTGCAGGAAAGACACAGATCGAGTGACTCCTTTACGTGCTCGTCGCGCCAGCCGCCGGCGATCACATCGCCGCGCATCATCTCGAACAGCAGATGAGCGCGGCCCCTCGTGGTATCTCTCTCCTCGCGAGTAGCCCGGAAACTCGGGCACATGGTGCCGCCATCGAGCCCGCGGCATTTGCCCACCCCGAAGCACCGCTCCGTCGCCGCGGCAAAGCTGCCGTTGTCCTCTTGAAACCGGAAATGCGTATCCACGCTGCGGGGCCGGTAGTCCGGGCCGGTGCGAAGGTTTTCGTCCAGAGGGTATGGATCGACGACCTTGCCCGGATTCATCTTCCACGCCGGATCCCAGATGGATTTGAATTCGCGAAATGCCTGCACCAGGTCGTCGCCGAACATTTTCGGCAGAAGTTCGGCGCGAGCCTGGCCGTCTCCGTGTTCGCCCGAGAGCGAACCGCCGTAGCGCACCACGAGATCCGCCGCCTCTTCCATGAAGCTGCGATAGGCACGGACGCCTTCCACCGTCTTCAGGTCGAAGGTAATCCGGGTGTGGACGCAGCCGTCGCCGAAGTGCCCGTAAATCGTCCACCGGTATTCGTATTTGCGCAGCAGCGCGTAAAAATCTCTGAGATAATCGCCTAGGACGTGCGGCGGAACCGCGGCATCCTCCCATGAGGGCCACGAGTCCTCGACGTTCGGTATCCTGCTTGCCCCGACTCCGGCCTCGCGAATATGCCAGACCTGCTGTTGTTCCGCGTGGTCATCGATCACTTTCATCGCGCCATGCCCGCGGAGATTTTCCTGAATATGGCGGCGCGCATCCTCGGCACGGCTTCGCGCCTCTTCGTGTGTCTCCCCACCGAATTCCACAATCAGCCAGGTGTCGCCTTCGGGAAGCAGTCTCGCTCCCGGCGGCTCTTTGCCCTTGCGCTTCATGTTTTCGAGAACATGGGCCTGAAATGCCTCGAGACCAATGGGGCCGGACTGCCGGATGGCTGCGACATTGTCCCCCGCTCGAAAGATATCCGGGTAACCGATGACCAGAATGGCTCGGTACGGGGGGCTGTGCATCAGCCGCACCTTTGCTCCGAGCACGATCACGCAGGTGCTCTCGGTGCCGACCAGCGCACGCGCCACATTGAACCCGTTTTCCGGCAGCAATTGGTCGAGGTTGTAGCCGGAGACCCGGCGCGGGATGCGCGGATAACGCTCACGCACCTGATCCGCGTAGCGATCGCGAATCTCGCGGAGCCTGCGGTAGATGCCGCCGCGCGGCCCGCCAGCCGCGATGATCTGCCGGAGTTCCGTTTCGCTCGTGCGGCCGACGCGCATCCGGAGCCCGCCGTAAGTGAGAATGTCCAGTTCCTCGACGTTATCGACAGTCTTTCCGCCCATTACCGAGTGAACGCCGCACGAATTATTGCCGATCATGCCTCCCATCGTGCAGTACCGATGTGTCGCCGGGTCGGGAGCGAAGGTGAGTTGATGGCGGCCGGCCGCGTTGTTCAGTTCGTCGAGAATGATGCCCGGCTCGACGCGCGCCCACCGGCCCTCAGGATCGAGTACGAGGAGCCGGTTCAGATATTTCGAGAAGTCGATGACCACCGCGACATTGCACGTCTGGCCTGCGAGACTGGTCCCGCATCCCCGGCCCAGGATGGGAATGCCTCGATTCCCGCACTCTTCCACGGTGATCGCGACGTCCTCGATGCTGCGTGGAATGATCACGCCAATCGGAGGATGCCGGTAGATGGATAGATCGGTCGCGTAGAGCGCCCTCGAACCGGGATCGAAGCGAACCTCCCCTTCGAGACGCTCTCTCAGTATTTTTGCCAGTTCCGAAGTCTGCTCTGTCTCCGCGCCATGGGGGGCCGCCGTCTTCCGCGTCAACCTCTGCAGTGGCAGAAGGTCGCTTTGTGTCATTGGATATCCCTTTTTTTCTGATTCTTCCGGTCTGCCATGCAGCGCACACACCGTCCCCGGTCACTAACCTTTACGGTTTCTTAGAGGCCGGAACCCGGCGGTCCGGAAAAGCTGGCGGCGCGACGATGGCACAGGGGGAGACCAGGGCCACCGCGCCGCCGGCAATTCCGAAGGTGTCGGGCCGACAGCCGGCAAGTCAATCGAATGGCAGAACCCGATGCTGCAGGCCGTCGATACGTATACCGGTGAGTTCGCCGGACTCAGTCTGCGGGCATGGCGCCCCGGAATCGCAGTGATTCAAAGCGCCGGTTATTCGCACCGGACAGGAGAGCCGCGCCGGACGAAGCTACGAAGAGCGGAGAAGAAAACGATCGGGCCCGAGCCCCGCTTCCACAGCGGTCTCCGGGACATGCGCTTCGCGCGGAGACATGTCGAGCACCATGATCCGCTGGCCTTCCGGCAATTCCTGCAGCCGGACCAGACGTCCGTTCCGGAAACGGATGGCGTCGCGGTATGCATTTACAGCTGCGGACACCTGCTCGAAAGTGCCTTCCTCTTCCCCGTGCAATCCATATTCGCGCTGGAAGTTCTGGTCAATATCGTGGATCAGCAGGCGAGCGGACGGCGGTATGCAGACTGCGGGAACGGAGCACGGTTCGGCCGGGCTGAAAAACTTCTTCAGCGAGGCCCAGAAGGAATGCCGGGAGGGCTGGCATTCGGTGTTTCGGCGAAAATCGGCGGGGGAGGCGAGGCCCATCGAGCCGCTCGGGAAGCGATACGCAACCAGTTCCTCGCCTTCGACGGCCAGGCGGTTGGGAAATTGCATCAAAGAATAGTCGCACATGCGTTCTTTCCTCGCCTTGTGGCCTGCATTTCAAGAACCGATGATTCGGGAATAACCGTCTCCTCTCCTCCCT
>CAZXCO010001117.1:0-6263 GCA_964639095.1 uncultured Solibacteraceae bacterium | reverse complement strand
GGCCCTGTTGCGCAACAACGGAGCGGCGGGATTCAGCAATGTATCGAACAACTTTCCGTTTGTCGCGGGCCGCGCGGTCGATGGCGCGCTGTTCGACCTGACGCCGGACACAGACGGCATGGATCTGGTGGTGGCGTTTTCGGATCGACCGGGCGTGATGTACGTTGACGAACTGGGCGGCCGTTATGAGGCGCAGGACCTGAACCAGATCCCGGCGGGCGCGAAGTCGGTGGCCGCCATGGATCTCGATAACGATTCGACGACTGATCTCGTGGTCGGGACGGCTACAGCGGCGTTCCCGCTTTTCAACCGGCGCGGATCGTTCGAAAAGGGCGCGCAGATGGCGGCGTCCGGCGCGGCCCTGGCGCTTGCCGATCTGGAGAATCGCGGACTCGAAGATATCGCCGCCGCCGGGACCGTGTTCCGCAACGAAGGTCTGGGAAAGTTTACGGAATCGAAGGCGCCGGTTGGCGACGCTTCGGCGCTCGTGTCAGTCGACTTCGACGGCGACGGCCGCAACGATCTGATCGCGGTGGATCGCGATGGCTCGCTGCAGTTCCTGCGCAACGAAACGGAAACTCCGAACGGCTGGCTGCGGGTCGGCCTGCTCGGCGTGAAGAATCTCAAAACGGCCTACGGTTCGAAGGTCGAGTTGAAAGCCGGCGCGCACTATCAGAAGCGGACCTATCTGGGGCAACCCATAGTCTTCGGGATGCGCGGCTACAAAGAGGCCGAGACGGTGCGGACGGCGTGGGCGAACGGGCTGATTCAGAACGAAGTGCATCAGGCGGCAGGCAAAGCGTACACATACAAGGAAGCGCAGAGGCTTTCCGGATCGTGCCCGATGATCTTCACGTGGAACGGCTCCAGCTTCAACTTCCTGACCGATGTGCTGGGCGTGGCGCCGCTCGGCGCGAGTTCCGGTGATGGCAACTACTTCCCAGTGGATCACGACGAGTATGTGCAGATTCCCGGCGAAGCAATGGTTCCGCGTGTCGGGAAATACGAGGTCCGCATCACGGAAGAGCTGCGGGAGGTCTCGTACATCGATCGCATTCAGTTGATTGCGGTCGACCATCCGGCGTCCGCGTCGATCTACACCAACGACAAATTCAAATCGCCGCCGTTCCCGGAGTTCCGGCTGTTCGGCGTGACGAAGCCGATTCATCCCAGGGCGGCGCGCGACGACAAGGGGAACGACGTGCTGCCGCTGCTCATGAAAGAGGACAAACGGTACCCGGATTCGTTTTCACGCAATTACACGGGAGTCGCGGCGCTGCACCATCTCGATCTTGATTTCGGCGACGCGGCTGCCGGCAATCGCGGGGTGCTGATCCTGAACGGCTGGGTCGACTGGGCGGATGGCAGCACGTTCCTTGGCGCCTCGCAGGAGACGAAGGAAGGTCTCATCATGCCCTACCTGCAGATGAAGAACGCCAAAGGCGAATGGCAGACGGTTATTCAGGATATGGGCATTCCCGCGGGGAAGCCGAAGACGATCTCGGTGGATCTGACCGGGAAGTTCCTTTCGAAATCGCGTGAAGTCCGCATCGTGACGAATCTCTGTGTCTACTGGGACGAAATCTTTCTCAGCGAGGAGACGGGCAAGCCCGCGACCGTATTGACGCCGGCGGACGCGCAGTTCGCCGATCTGCATTTCCGCGGGTTCTCGAAGCCGGTGATCCACCCGGAGCGCAAACAGCCGGAGAACTTTCTCTACAGCGACGTGTCGGCGGTTTCGACGTGGAATCCCACGCCGGGGAATTATACGCGCTACGGCGATGTGCGTGGGCTGCTCGGCGCGATCGACGACCGGATGGTCATCATGGGGTCGGGCGACGAAGTCACGCTGCAGTTCGACCCGAAGAAGTTTCCGGCGCTGCGGCCCGGCTGGAAGCGCGATTTCCTGCTGATGGTGGATGGCTGGGCGAAGGACTCCGACGCCAACACCGCCTACGGGAAATCCGTGGAGCCGCTGCCGTTTCACGGGATGAGCGCTTATCCATACCGGGAGACGGAGCACTTTCCGGATGACGCCGCACATCGTGAGTATCAGAAGGAATACAACGTCAGACCGGCGCTGCGCCTCTTGCGTCCGCTGACGGACTAATGGAGGACGGGACAAAGAACATGGCAGAAGCAACCTACACATCGGATCAGATTCGCGCCGAGATCAAGCGCCTCGTCGCCAACGTCACCGAACGCGAGCCCGACGAGATTTCCGATACGGCGCACTATATGGATGATCTGGGCGTCGACTCGCTTATGGCGATGGAAGTCATGATCGCGGTGGACAAGAAATTCAAGATCGATATTCCCGAGGAGGAGTTCAACAAGGCGACCAACGTGGACGAGTCGGTTGCGCTCGTGGAACGGTTTCTCGCGCAGAGCGCCAGCGCCACGACGGCATGAAGCGGGTCGTCATCACCGGCATCGGGGTGATTTCTCCGGTCGGGACGGGCAGGAGCGTGTTCTGGGAGGCGCTGCTGGCGGGCAGGTCGGGCATCGGTCCGGTGACCACTTTCGACAGCACGAATTACGCGGCGCACATCGGAGGCGAGGTGCGCGATTTCGACGCGAGCCTTCGCGTGAAGAAGCAGCGGCCGGAAGAGATGGGGCGCGCGTCGCAGATGGCGATCGGCGCCGCGAGGCTGGCGCTTGAGGATTCGGCGCTCGATGCCGGTTCCATTCCGCGGCGGCGCATCGGCGTTTCGATGGGAACGACATCCGGTGAGCCGCTGTTCGTCGAGCAGTATAACGATGCGAAAAAACGGGGCGGGGAAGAAGCGGTCGCAGCCGACTGCCTGAAGCTGTATCCGTGCCATGCGATTCCCTCGCACGTGGCCATCGAATTCGACCTGCGCGGACCGTCTCTGATGATCCCGACGGCGTGCGCGGCGGGGAACTATGCCATCGGATATGGATCGGACCTCATCCGCACCGGCCGTGCCGACGTGATGCTGGCCGGGGGCGCGGACGCTTTTTCGCGTATTCCGTATCTCGGCTTCGCGCGCCTCGGGGCGATCGCGCCGGAGCGGTGCCAGCCGTTCGATAAGAATCGGAAGGGCATGGTGCCGGGCGAGGGCAGCGGCGTGCTCGTGCTCGAAACGCTGGAAGGCGCGCGGGCGCGTGGCGCGAAGGTCTATGCGGAAGTCCTCGGGTACGGCGTGAGCTGCGACGCGCATCACATGACCGCCGCGCATCCCCAGGCCGACGGCGCCATCCGGGCCATGAGCGCCGCCCTGAAGGACAGCGGAACGTCAATCGACCGCATCGATTACATCAGCGCGCACGGCACCGGGACGCCGACCAACGACCGCATCGAGTCGCTGGCCGTGCGTACGCTCTTCGGCGAGCGCGCGCCCAAAGTGCCGATGAGTTCGATCAAATCGATGCTCGGGCACACGATGGGCGCGGCCAGCGCGATTGAAGCCGCCGCGTGCGCGCTCGCGCTCGATACGGGATGGATTCCGCCGACGATCAATCACGAGGAGGAGGACCCGGAGTGCGGTCTGGATATTGTGCCGAATGTGGCCCGGCGGACGAATCCGCGGGTGGTGCTGAACAATGCTTACGCGTTCGGCGGGAATAACGCATCGTTGTGCCTGGGGCGGTA
The DNA here is from genome assembly GCA_964639095.1 of uncultured Solibacteraceae bacterium. Taxonomy (GTDB): domain Bacteria; phylum Acidobacteriota; class Terriglobia; order Bryobacterales; family Bryobacteraceae; genus BOG-234. The sequence continues at coordinate 2,647 of CAZXCO010001117.1, read as the reverse complement.
TGAGGCGTAATTCCGGGGCTTCCGCATGAGCCTGCAATCGCCCCGCGTCGTCGTGACGGGCGCCGGTGTGATTTCGCCGCTCGGCGCGGGAGTCGACGCGTTCGCCGACGCTCTCTGGAGCGGTGCTTCCGCCGTCGCTCCCAGCACGCGCTTTCCTGGCCAGACCATCGCGGAGTTCGCGGAATTCAATCCCACGCCGTGGCTCGGCAGCAAGGGCGTGCGCGTCCTCGATCGCGGCACGCGCTTTCTGTGTGTTGCGGCCCAGATGGCTTTGAGTGCGACGGGTCTTTTGCAGAATGCTTCGGGCGATGGCGACCCTGACCTGGGTCTCGTCTGCGGCACGATGTTCGGCGGCGTTCACAGCATCGCCACATTCGACTGGAGCGGCCTCACGGAAGGTCCGGCGCTCGTCAGTCCCATGGAATTCCCCAACACGGTGATCAACGCACCGGCGGGGCAGGCAGCGATCAAACACAAGCTGCGCGGCGTCAATTCGACGATCTGCGCGGGGCTGGCTTCGGGCCTCTACGCCATCCAGCATGCGGCTGAGTTTCTGCGCTTCGGCCGCGCGCGCTATCTGATGGCCGGCGGGATGGAAGAGGTCTGCGATGAGGCGGCGCTCGGGTTCCGCAAACTCGGCATCGCCTCTTCGAACGGCGCCGCGCGGCCCTTCGGAACCGATCGCGACGGAACAGCAGCGGGCGAGGGATCGGCGCTGTGGATGCTGGAGACGGAAGAGAGCGCACGAGAGCGCGGAGCAGCGCCCTGGATCGAGATCTGCGGCTTCGGATCGGCGCACGATGCGTGCCGGATTATGGGTTACAACCCGCGCGGGGAAGGTGCTGCCGCGGCCATCGTACAGGCCCTTGAAGAGACCGGCATCGGCCCGGCGGATGTCGGCTGCATTATTGCCGGGGCCAACGGAAGCCGGGCGGGTGACGCGATGGAGGCACGCGCACTGCGCGAGGTGTTCGGCGAGAGGCTGGATTCTATTCCCGTATCCGCGCCGAAGGCCGCCACTGGCGAAACGATGGGAGCCTCGGGAGCGTTCTGCGCCGTTGCCGCGGGGTTGGCGCTCCAGCGCCAGGAAGCGCCTCCCACAGCGGGCTTCACCTGCACGGATTCGGGCCTGCGGCTTTCCGGGTCTTCGCAGCCGTTTCAGGGCGAATATGCGCTGATCGACGCGTTTTCGTGCGACGGCAACAACTCCGCACTGATAGTCCGGCTATGGCAAAGCTAGAAGACCTGGAGAAGCCGGACGATTTGGAACGGATCGAGATCGGTCCGGACGATCTTCTGCCCCGCCTCAGGGACAACGGCTACGATCCCGAGCGCGTCGGCCGGAGGCGCGGCTGGGTCGAGCGCCGGACCGGCGCCGATCTGCGCCACATAGGCAGTGCGTCGTGGGACTCCGAGCGCATGCGCGGCAACATCGAAAATCCCATTGGCGTGGCGCAGGTGCCAATGGGCGTTGCGGGTCCGGTTCTGGTTCTGGGGCAGAATGCGCGAGGGCTCTTCTATGTCCCGATGGCGACCACGGAAGGCGCGCTGATCCGGAGCTACGAGCGCGGCATGGTGGCGCTCACGAAGTCGGGCGGTGTGCAGACCGCGCTTCTGGCCGACGAAAATCAGACCGCGCCGGCGTTTTTCTTCGACGATGTGGAACAGGCGCGCGCGCTGCCCGCCTGGCTGGACGAGCGTATCGGGGAGATTCGCGAAGCCGCGGGCGCGACCACACGGCATGGCAGACTGACTGGATTCAAGTGCTATCAGACAGGGCGCCAGGTCATCGTGAATTTCGGATTCCGCACGGGCGATGCCCAGGGCATGAACATGATTGTGCGCGCCACTGATGCCGCCTGCCGCTGGATTCAGAATCATTATCCGGGTACTCGCTACTTTCTCTTCAGCGGGCTCTGCGGAGAGAAGCGCGCCAGCGGTTTCCTGATGACCCGCGGGAAGGGAAAACGTGTGACGGCCGGGGGCCTGCTCACGCACGAAGTACTGCGGCTCTACCTGCACACGACGGCGGATGAGATGTTTCGCGTGTGGCAGTCCACCGTCGTCGGAAATATTCAGGCGGGAGCGATCGGATATACCGGGCACGCTGCCAACGGCCTTGCGGCGATCTTCATCGCGACCGGCCAGGACGTCGCGAACGTGGTCAATTCTTCGTGCGCGGTGACCGTGTTCGAGCCGCACGAGGCGGGCCTGTATGTGAGCGTGACGCTTCCGGCGCTTTCCGTCGCGACTGTCGGGGGCGGCACAGGGCTGCCCACGCCGCAGGAGGCGCTGACGATCATGGACTGCGCCGGTGCGCGGAAGGCGTCCAAACTGGCGGAAATCGTAGCGGCGACGATCCTTGGCGGCGAGGTCTCGATCGGCGCCGCGATCGCGTCGGGAGAGTTCGTGGGGGCGCACGAACGCTACGGGAGGAACCGGCCGCTTTGAGCAGCGCGAACGCCGTACTGATTACCGGAGGGAGCCGGGGCATCGGCAGGGCGCTGGTGGAAGAATTCGCCGCCGCGGGCTACGCGGTCGCTTTCACGTACCATTCGAACAAAGAAGCGGCGGATGCGCTCGTGGAAGCGGTCGCGGCAGGGCGCGGTTCGGCCGCGGGCTTTCAAGCGGACGTCCGCGACTTCGC
>CAZXCO010001116.1:0-3957 GCA_964639095.1 uncultured Solibacteraceae bacterium | reverse complement strand
GGATTTCGCGGCCGGCCAGAGGGTGTGACGGATAGACCGCGACCGTCATTCGCTCTTCGCGCCAGGGAATCACCGTCAAATCGCGGCGGTGCTCCGGGTAGCTGATGAACCCGAGATCCGCCTGATCTTCGATGACCGCCTCGTAGACTTTGTCGGGTCGGAGGTATTCGACGTGCAATTGAGCACCAGGAAAAGTGCGGAGAAATTCGTCCCTCAGATGCGTCATTTCGGAGAGCCCGATCGAGTAAATCGACGCCACCCGGACGGTGCCTTCCACTGCCGTCTTGATCTCACCGAGAGCCGCAACAAAATCTTCTTCGCGCCTCAGTACGTCCCGGCACAGTTCCGCATAAAGCTTACCGCCGGGCGTCAACCCCAGAGGGCGCGTGGACCGGTCGAGCAACTGCACGCCCAGACGCTTCTCAAGTTCTTGAATATGCTGGGTTGCCGCCGACTGGCTGATGCCGTTCATGGCTGCGGCGCGACTCAGACTTCGGGTGTGGGCGACATCCCGGAAAAGCTTGCAATCCTCGAAGATCACGTCTGGCACTATATCATAAGCATTAGTGATATTGCCAATGATCTAAAATTCGTTTGCATGATAATGATAGTTCCTGCTAATATTGAGAAACTCCCCGAATCCGTGCTGTAACCCGGGAGGGACCCAACTCGCGAGGTGTATATGATGTCAGGATTGCCGGAGCCTCAGGGCCTTTACCATCCCAGCCAGGAACACGATGCCTGCGGAATTGGTTTTATCGCTAATATCAAAGGTCAAAAATCTCACGACATCATTGAAAAGGGGATTCAGATCCTCATCAACCTTACGCATCGCGGAGCTTGCGGCTGCGATCCCGAAACCGGTGACGGCGCGGGTCTGCTGATTCAGATTCCACACGAATTTTTTGTGCGCGAGACGGCGGCTCTCGGATTCGCATTGCCGGCGCCGGGCGAATACGGCATCGGCATGGTGTTCATGCCGGTCGAACGCCAGCAGCGGCTGCAGACGGAGGGAATCCTCGAGCGCATCGTCGAACAGGAAGGTCTCCGCCTCCTCGGATGGCGCGATACGCCGATTCAGAGCGACGCGATCGGCCGCGTGGCGCGCGCGTCGCAGCCTTACATCCAGCAGATTTTTGTCGGGCGCGGCTCCCCGGCGATGACCACCGATGAGCTCGAACGCAAGTTCTACGTCATTCGCAAGCGGGCCGAGTCGGAAGTCGCCGCGAGCGACATGCCGGACCGCGGGATGTTTTATATCCCTTCGCTTTCGGCGCGGACGATCGTTTACAAGGGTTTGCTGCTCGCGCCGCAGATCGCCAACTTTTACAGCGAACTTTCGGATCCCGACGTGACCAGCGCGCTTTGTCTGGTTCACCAGCGGTTCTCGACGAACACGTTTCCGACCTGGCAGCTTGCGCACCCGTTCCGCTACGTGGCACACAACGGCGAGATCAATACGCTGAAGGGCAATGTGAACTGGATGCACGCGCGGCAGTCGGTTCTGGAATCGGAGCTGTTCAGCGGCGACCTGCAAAAGCTTTTCCCGATCATTCAGGCCAACGGGAGCGATTCGGCCGCGTTCGACAACGCGCTCGAACTGCTGGTGCAGTCGGGCCGCTCACTGCCGCACGCCATGGCGATGCTGATTCCCGAAGCCTGGGACAACAATCCGCACATGGATGACGCCAAGAAGGCGTTCTACGAATATCACTGCTCGCTGATGGAGCCCTGGGACGGTCCCGCGGCGATTGCTTTCACCGACGGGCGGGTGATCGGCGCAACGCTCGACCGCAACGGACTGCGTCCGGCGCGGTATCTGGTCACCAACGACGACACAGTGATCCTGGCGTCGGAAAGCGGCGTGTTGCCGGTGAACCCGGAAGACGTGAAGATGAAGGGGCGCCTGCAACCAGGCAAGATGTTCCTGGTGGATCTGGGACAGGGCCGCATCGTTTCCGATCGTGAGATCAAGGAACAACTGGCAGGCCGCAAACCTTATGCTGAGTGGCTGGCCGCAAACCAGATCACCCTCGAACACCTGAGCGAGCCGCCCCGCGTGCACGGTTCCGACCATGGCACGCTCATGCTGCGGCAGCGTGCGTTCGGCTATACGGACGAAGATCTGCGCTTCCTCATGACGCCGATGGCGGTGAACGGGGAAGAGCCGATCGGTTCCATGGGTACGGATACGCCGCTCGCGTGCCTCTCTGACAAGCCGCAGCCGCTCTTCAATTACTTCAAGCAGCTTTTCGCGCAGGTCACGAATCCTCCGATCGATCCGATTCGCGAAGAAATGGTGATGTCGCTGGTGAGCTATATCGGGCGGGAGCGGAACATCCTTGCCGAAACGCCCGAACATTGCCACACGCTCAAGCTGCCGCATCCGATCCTGAGCAACCGCGATCTGGAGAAACTGCGCCGGGTGTCCCAGGGCGATTTTCTCGCGACCACACTTTCGGCGCTGTTCCCGGTCGCCGAGGGCGAAACGGGTCTCGAGCGCGCTTTGGAAGGTCTGTGCCGGCGGGCATCGCTCGCCATTCAGAACGGCTACACGATCCTGATCCTTTCCGACCGCGGGATCAACGCGCAGTACGCGCCGATCCCGAGCCTGCTCGCGATGACTGCGGTTCACAATTACCTGGTCCGTGAAGGCACGCGCACGCAGGTGGCGCTCATTATCGAGTCGGGCGAGCCGCGCGAAGTGATGCACTACGCGCTGCTCATCGGTTACGGTGCGAGCGCCGTCAATCCGTATCTTGCGGTCGAGACGCTGGAAGATCTCGCCATACGCGGCTATCTGCCCGACGGCATGACGTTCGAGAAGGCGGTTTATCAATACACGAAGTCGGTCAACAAGGGGCTTCTGAAGGTCTTCTCGAAGATGGGGATCTCGACTCTGCAGAGCTACCGCGGCGCGCAGGTGTTCGAGGCCATCGGTTTGAACAAGAGCGTGGTCCAGCAGTATTTCACGGGAACGGCGTCGCGCATCGAAGGCGTGGGGCTGGATGTGCTGGCGCGCGAAGCTGCAATGAAGCACGACCTCGCGTTCCGGCCGCTGCAGGAAGCCGACACGGAGCTTCCCGTTGGTGGCAGTTACGCCTGGCGCGTCCGCGGCGAGTATCACCTGCTCAATCCCGCGAGCGTCAGCAAGATGCAGCACGCGGTACGGCAGAATAATTTCCAGACATTCCAGGAGTACACGGACCTCATCGACCGGCAGAACGAGCAGCTTTGCACGCTGCGCGGTCTGTTCAAATTCAAGTCTGCAACCCCCGTGCCCATCGAGGAAGTGGAGCCGGCGAGCGAGATCGTCAAACGTTTCGCCACCGGAGCCATGTCGTTCGGATCGATCTCGAAAGAGGCGCATGAAACGCTCGCGATCGCGATGAACCGCATCGGGGGGAAGTCGAACACGGGCGAGGGCGGCGAAGACGAATCGCGATTCAATCGCGACGCGAACGGCGATTTGCGGCGCAGCGCGATCAAACAGGTCGCTTCCGGCCGTTTCGGCGTCACCGCCCACTATCTGGTGAACGCCGACGAGTTGCAGATCAAGATGGCGCAGGGGGCAAAGCCCGGCGAAGGCGGGCAGCTTCCCGGCCACAAAGTCGACGAAATCATCGCGATAGTGCGTCACTCGGTGCCCGGAGTGGGCCTGATTTCGCCGCCGCCTCACCACGATATCTACTCGATCGAAGACCTGGCGCAGTTGATCTACGATCTCAAGAATGTGAATCCGCAGGCGCGGATCTCGGTCAAGCTGGTGGCGGAAGTGGGGGTTGGCACAGTGGCCGCCGGCGTTTCGAAGGCGCACGCAGATGTGGTTCTCATCAGCGGGCACGACGGCGGGACGGGAGCATCGCCGCTGACGTCGCTCAAGCATGCGGGCGCGCCGTGGGAACTGGGGCTGGCCGAAACCCAGCAGGTGCTCGTGATGAATGACCTGCGCAGCCG
>CAZXCO010001115.1:0-5717 GCA_964639095.1 uncultured Solibacteraceae bacterium | reverse complement strand
CCGCCCACTGTCGGCAACGTGAAGCCCGGTCAGGAAATGGCTGGACTGCGGATCGATATTGCCGAGATCGGCGGCAGCACAGGGGGCCGGCTTTCCGATATTCGGCAGCTTGCGGCCTGCTTTCGCAACCAGAAGGTTCATCCCGGTGTGCGCCTGCAAGTTGTGCCGGCGACGCGCGGAATCTACAGCGCCGCGCTGCGCGAAGGGCTGTTTGGGGTGCTCCACGAAGCCGGCGCCAATATCTTTCCGTCGAGTTGCGGCTCCAATCAGGCTTACAATATGGGCGCGATGGCGGAAGACGAAGTCATGGTGTCCACTCAGGCACGAAACTTCCCCGGGCGCAACGGCCATCCGCGCGCGCAGCACTACCTGGGATCGACATGGACCGTCGCCGCGGCAGCGCTCCAGGGGGAAGTCACCGATCCGAGGGAAGTGATTCCGGCAGACATTCTCGCCATGGATGCGTTGCCGGAGAGGCGCGAATTCACGCGCGTGTAGGTTCCACCAGCCGGATCAGAATCTCGGGGGAATTTCCGAAAGGCCGTTCGGCCGCAGCAGGGGTTTCACTGGCTTTTCCAGGTCCTCGAGCGGCTTTTCGGCGTCGTCCGCTCTTGCTTCCTCCGGTTTCCGCACCGTCAGCGCATCGTCCTGAGGATCTTCACTCTGTAAAAGGAAATACCGCTCCATACGCCGCAGGGCATTCTGCAGGCTGAAGCGGATGTGTATGCACATGGCGGCGGAGGCCGCTTCCGGGCTTTCGTTCACCAGCACGCGGACGAGATCCTGATGGTGCGTTGGCGGGTTGGCTCTGGAGGAGGCCCGGGTAGCGCAAAGCCATGTCGACACCACGGCCGATGTCCGGCTGATCGCGTTGAACAAAGCGGGACAGCGGGCGAATTCGGCGACGTGCCGGTGCAATTTTTCGTGTACCGCGGCGTAAATGAAGCGGTCGCCATCCGATTGCGCGGAGAGTGCGTCGACGCGCTTGGCCAGCTTCATGAGTTCGGATCGTTCATCACGCTCGGCACGTTCGGCGAACAGCCTCGCGGCCTGAACTTCGAGCGCCTCGCGAACCACATAGTGGCCCTCCACGTCCTGGCGTGTGGGAACGCGCACGCGGGTGCCGACGCGTGGCCGGCTCTCCAGAAGCCCTTCATTTTCGAGCCGGATCAGTGCTTCTGTGACCGGGAGAAAACTCATTCCCAGTTCGGCGGCGATCTTGCGCCTGGATATGACCTGGCCGATGGCGAGCTCGCCGTGGACGATCCTCTCGCGAACGGTCATGTAGGCCTCGGAAGCCAATCCCCGGCTCTCCGACGGTCTGCGCACGCGATCGAATCTCGAGCTCATGGTCTCTCCAGTCCAGTGTAGTTCAAAAGGTAAAAGGAACGTGGAGCCGGGATTTTCTTCGAGAGAACGAAAAAAATCAAGCGCTTGGGAGCCCCGCCTTCGACGCGTCAGTCTGCCCTGGGACGGGCCGACGCTTCAACAGGTCTGATTGTAGCGCGTCATGATATATCAGGCAATCTTTTTCCAGGATGCTGCCGGCGTCGGCGACGAGAGGGCGGTTCTGATGAGCCGCCCCTCCTTCGGCTTCAGTCAGATTCTCGCCACCAGTTCCGCGAGCTGCTCCGTGCACAGCGGCCAGCCCACGTGGAAGCCCATGTTCTCGTGCGCCTCACGGTCCGCTTCCGTCCAGTGGCGGATGCGCGCCGTATACTTCGTCCTGCCATCTTCCTCGTCGAAAGTCAGGATGATGGTCATAAAAGGCTTGTCCGAAGGCTCCCAGGCCTCGCGGCAGGCGTCGGTGATCACGAGGCGTTTGTTCGGGATCACGTCCAGATAAACGCCGCGATTCGGAAACTCGGCCCCCTCGGGACTGCGCATGACGACCATGTTGGATCCTCCCGGCCGAACGTCGGTTTCCGCCGCGGAAGCCGTCCAGGGCAGCGGGGCAAACCATTGTTTCAGCAGTTCGGGCTCCGTCCAGGCCCGGAAGATTTTGGCGGCGGGCGCATCGATGATCCTCGTCAGGATCATGTCGCGTCCTTCTGCGGCGGTGGTTACTTTCGGGGTTCCCTTTGAAGGCGTCATATTCCGATTCGTCCTTTCGTTTTGTCACGTTTATCGGCTAACGGGCAGCAGCCGCTCGAGACGCTCGTCCCGCAACCACAGGCCGCCCCAAACGACGCAGGCGAAGATCACGGGAAACAGGATATTGAACAGCGGCTGTTCGGCGCGGACGTTGCTGGCGACGGCGCCGCCCAGATAGCCGGTAGTCAGGACAGCACCGAGGACAGCAGTCCGCGGGACGAGGTAGAGCAGTGTGCAGACGAGCAGCGCGATGCCGATGCCGACGATAGTGGATTCGGGGTAGCCCAACTGCACCGTCGCCTGGACGACGACCGGTGGTTTGAACAACTTCATGCCGCCGTCCATGATCATGAACAAACCCGCGAGTGTGGTCAGGAAGCGCCCGGTCCACAAGCGCTTTCCCGACATCGCGGTTATGCCCGCAGCTATGGGAGTTGCCCTTGTTGGTGTTGCGGTCGTTTGCGTGGCTATCATGTTTTCTCCTATACCCGTATGGACCGGCATACGGGAGAAAACTCATCGGCCACCGGCTGGAAAATAATCGGGCGCGGCCGTATTAGGATCGTACTTCGGATGATTACGACCCTGCGGCCCGAATGTCCTTCAGACGAGCTGTTCCTTCGCCGTCTGATTCTCGAAACCGTTGCAGCCGAATTGGGCGCATCGCATTGGCCCGAGCCGATGCGCAGCCAGTTGCTCGAAGTTCAATACCGGGCGCGGCGGCAGGCCCGCGCGGCGGGTGAGAGCTTCATCATTGAGGCGGAAGAAAACGGAACGGTCGACGCCGGATGGCTGGTCCTGACGCGGACGCCCGAGGAGACCCGCATTGTGGACATCATGACGCTGCCGGCTCTGCGCGGCAGAGGGATCGGGTCGGCGGCCATTTGCTGTGTCCTCGATGCTGCGGATCATCCTGTCCGCCTCAGCGTGAACGCTCTGAACCACGACGCGATCCGCCTTTACGAGCGGCTGGGCTTCCGCAGAGTCGGGCAGGACGAAGTCCAGTACGTCATGGAGCACTCCCGTGAGGGGATCCAGGGCTGAGGCGCATTTCGCGACCCTCAACTCCAGGGTGTTTCGACGCCCGCCATCTGTTTTACCGGAACATTCAGCCGGTTGAAGACATTGAAGGTGGCGATGGCCAGAAGCAGAGCTGCGAGACCCTTCTCGTCGTAGTGACGGGCGGCTTCCTGCCAGATGTCGTCCGGCACAGGGTCCGGGCGATCGCTGAGCCGGGTTACGGCTTCCGTAAGCGCGAGCGCGGCCCGCTCTCCTTCAGTAAAGTACGGCGCTTCGCGCCATGCCGCCACGGCGAAGAGACGTTCGTCGGATTCGCCTGCCTTCTTCGCGTGGCGCGATCCTGAATCGACGCAAAAGCCGCAGCCGTTGATCTGGCTTGCTCGCAGGTGCATCAGAGCGATCGTCTTCGGCGGCACGCCTCCTTTGAAAGCGGTGGCATACAGGGCCTGGATTGCGGGCATGGCTTCTGGAATCACCAGCGCCGGGTTCTTCATTCTTGCTTCCATGTTTCTTTTCGATCTCCATTTCGATGGGGAATTTTGTTTTCACCACGAGGACGGATCGGACGGCGGAAGTGTGACGCGCACCGGTCCGGTCACATCCTGCCGGCGGCATCCGTCACTATGAAATAAGACCGATGGACGAACAGGACTGGCTTGCTGCGCGATTTGAGGAGAATCGCGGCCACTTGCGCGGCGTGGCCTATCGGATGCTTGGCTCGCTGGCCGAAGCCGACGACGCTGTGCAGGAAGCGTGGCTCCGGCTGGACCGCTCCGGAAGGGGCGGAATTGAGAACTTTCGCGGCTGGCTCACGACCGTGGTCGCCCGGGTGTGCCTCGATATGCTCCGCTCCCGCAACTCGCGCCGCGAGGAGCCGCAGGACGAGCAAAAGCCTGGGCAAATGGCCGATCGCGAAGCAGGAATCGATCCGGAGCGGGAAGCGCTGCTGGCCGAATCGGTCGGTCTGGCTCTGCTCGTCGTACTCGACCGGCTGGAACCGGCCGAGCGGCTCGCATTTGTGTTGCATGACATGTTCGCATTGCCCTTCGAGGAGATCGCGGAGATTGTCGGGCGCTCGCCAACCGCCGCAAGGCAGCTCGCGAGCCGCGCGCGCCGGCGGGTGCATGGTGCAGCGCCAGCGCCTGACGCGGAGGTCGCCGGTCAGAAAGAAGTGGTTGACGCGTTTCTTGCGGCCATGCGCCGCGGCGACTTCGAAGGCCTCCTCGCGGTGCTCGACCCGGATGTCGTCGTGCGCGGGGGAGGCGCCGGTGCAGCGGGTGTGGCGAGAGAAATTCACGGCGCCCGCGACTGGGCCAGAGGGGCGCTCACATTTTCGCAGCGCGCGCGGCACATGCAGACGGCCCTTCTGGATGGCCAGGTCGGCATTGTGCTGGCGCCTGGCGGCCGGCTTGTGAGCGCCGTTCGTTTCACTGTGCGCGACGGAAAGATTGTGGAAGCGGAAGTGATCGCGAATCGCGAGCGTCTCGCCGGGCTCGATATCACGATTCTCAGCAATTGAGAATCAGAGGCGTCGGCAGCGCGGTTTCCGCGCCGCATGTCGATGTCCGAAAACCGCTGGTCCTGCTTCCCGCGCGCTGCGAGAATGGGGCCATGGAACTGCCTGATCGCGAAACCTGCTATCGCGCCCTGCAGAGCCGCGACCCGCGCTTCGATGGTCTGTTGTTTGTCGGCGTGACTTCCACCGGCATCTACTGCCGCCCGGTGTGTCCCGCTCGTACCGCGAAGATCGAGAACTGCCGGTTCTTTGGCTCGGCCGCGGCGGCGCAGGAGGCCGGCTTTCGCCCGTGCCTGCGCTGCCGTCCCGAGACCGCGCCCGATCTGGCCTCCTGGCGCGGCACTTCGAACACCGTTTCCCGCGCGCTCGCGCTTATCTCGGATGGAGCGCTCGACGGAGACAACGCCAGCGTCGAAGCGCTTGCCGAGCGCCTCGGCATCGGCGAACGTCATCTTCGGCGATTATTCATGCAGCACCTCGGCGCGTCTCCCATCGTCGTCGCGCAGACCCGGCGCGTGCTTTTCGCCAAACAGCTCATTCACGAAACCGAAATGCCCATGACGGAAGTTGCTCTCGCGGCGGGCTTCGGCAGTATCCGGCGCTTCAACGAGATCTTTCGCCAGCTCTTCCACCGGCCTCCCGGTGAACTGCGGCGGAAGAATGGATCGGGCGCGCTGCGGCCCGGCGGCGTGACGCTGCGGCTGCGCTATCGGCCGCCCTACGACTGGGAGGCCATGCTCGGCTACCTGCGGGCCCGTGCGATACCCGGCGTGGAAGTGGTCGAAAACGGAACGTACTTGCGCACAGTCGGGATCGAGGGATCGAGCGGAAGCGTGCAGGTCCGGCATGTTCCCGAGCGCGAGAGCCTCTCGGTGACCATCCGTTTTCCGCGCGTGCAGTCTCTTCCCGCAATCGTCGGCCGTGTGCGGCGCCTGTTTGACCTCGGCGCGGACATCGAGACGATCGATGCGCATTTGTCGCTCGACCCGCGGCTGGCGCCGTTTGTGGCGCGGCGTCCTGGTCTGCGCGCTCCGGGCGGATGGGACGGTTTTGAACTTGCCGTGCGCGCGATCCTCGGCCAGCAGGT
>CAZXCO010001114.1:0-1983 GCA_964639095.1 uncultured Solibacteraceae bacterium | reverse complement strand
GAGTGCAACCGTAACCGCGGCGCCTGCGGGCAGTCCGGCCACTGGGGCCCAGGTCCTCCCGTCCAGCGTCTTGAAGAGCCCCGATCCGGTTGCTGCATAGAGAATGCCGGCTGTCGAGGGGTCCGCGACGATGGCTGATATGTTGAGCGAGGTCAGGCCGTCGTTCACCGGTTGCCAGTCGCCGCCGTTGACGGACACGAAGATGCCGGAATCGGCGCTGCCGGCGTAAATCGTACCCGGCGTCGCGGGCGTGCCCGTGACGCTCGTAATAATGGACGTGGTCAGTCCGTTGTTGAAAGCAGCCCAGGACAGCCCGTCGAAGCTCACCAGTACGCCGCCGCCGTTCGACGCCGCGTAGAAGGCGTGGGTTGCCGCATCGGCCGCGATCTGCGTTACCGTGGCGGTTGCCGGTGACGAAAGCTGGACCTCGCGCCATGTCGCACCGGCGTCGGTGCTGCGATAGATCGACGAGGACGTACCCTGTACTGCTGCATATACGGCGCCGTCCGCGGGACTGACGGCAAGCGAGACGATATTTCCGACAGGCAATCCGGAACTGGCGGGGGCCCATGTCACGCCTCCATCCACGCTCTTGTAGGCAAGCCCGCCCGACCCGCCCGCGTAGATGACATTCCGGTTCGATGGATCGACGGCGAGAGAGAAGATGTATGCGATTTTCTGCCCGAGATCCGCCCAGGTCGCGCCGCCATCCCGGCTGCGGCTGATGCCGCTGGAGGTAGCGGCAAATACGACGCCCGGGTTTACCGGGTCCGTTTTCACCTGCAGGATCACCTTCGATCGGAGCCCCGTGTTCGTCCAGTTCTCGCCACCGTCAGTGGTCTTGAACATGCCTCCCAGCAACGTACCCGCATAAACCGTCTGATTTCCGCCGGCATCGAAGGCGAGACCGCGGACAAAAAGGGTCATGCCGCTGCTGGTGGACGTCCATGTCTCCGCTCCGTCGGCGCTCGTAAAGACGCCTTTGTCTTCCGACCCGGCATAAAGTCTCGAAGGCTGCAATGGATCGAGCGTGAAGGCCTCGGGGCCGCTGACCGGGATGCCGGCGTTCGCGGCGTTCCACGATTGGCCGCCGTCTGCGCTCTTGTAGATTCCTGCCGATTGCACCGAAGCGTACACAACGCCCTCAGTGGATAGATCGGGGGCGATTGAAAGCACCTGCCCGGCTGACAGCCCGGCGCTGGCATCTACCCAGGTGGCTCCTTCGTCGTTGGATTTGAAAACGTGACCGTCAGAACCCGCATATACGGTCGCCGGATGGAGAGGGTCCACCTTTAGGGAGTAAATCACGCCGCTGAGCCCGCTGTTTACCGGACTCCAGGTGATTCCGCTGTCCGTGGAGAGAAAGACCCCGTCGGCAACGGTCCCGGCATAGATTTTCCAGGGTTGCTGCGGATTGACAGCAATGGAAACCACGGCTGCATTCGGACCCGCGAGATTCCAGGTGCTCCCGCCGTCGTCTGTGATCACGAGATAGCCGGAAGCAGTTACGGCGTAAACCAGGTTGCTGGATTGGGGGGAAACCAGTAACTGCGTAATGTTGTCGCTCGTTTGAGCGGTCTGAAAGACGAGCAGAACGCTGGCTCCGCCATTTACCGTCTTATAGATCTGCCCCCCAAGGCTTCCGAAATATGCGGTGAGGCTCTGCTGCGGATCGACCGCCAGGCTGATCACAGTGGGGACTGTGACGGAAGTGGCGGGATTCCACGTCTGGCCGCCGTCCGAACTCGCATAAATGCCGGCGGATGTGCCCGCGTATATTACGGAGGGTGCCGTGGCCGATGCCTGCAGCGCGTAGATTTTCTCCGGAACGATCCCGTTGGAGCTCGCGGTCCAAGTCTGGCCGGCATCGGAACTCTTCCAGACCCCGCTGTTTTCGGTGCCCGCGAAAACGGTTCCCGCCGCCCCCGGCGCCCCGGTAACCGTGAAGGAACTTTTCCCCAGGGATACAGGACCCCAACCCGA
>CAZXCO010001113.1:0-3066 GCA_964639095.1 uncultured Solibacteraceae bacterium | reverse complement strand
ATCGGCGGCGCGCACGCATTCACCGACCATGATTCGCGCATAAGATGCGATCCGCTCCCGGTGAAAGGCGGGCTGGAGAACACGGCGGCGCTCCCTGTGAGCAGGCTCGTCGCGCGTCAGAAGACCGTCGCCCACCAGTTCGCGAAGAACCGTGGCCCCGGTGTCCCGGACGAAAAGATGCTGCCGCGTGACGAGAATCTCATGAATCCACTCGGGGTGGTCGATTAAATACATCCGCTGGTTCAGGAGGCGGAAATACGAAATCGGACCGAACCGGCGCGCCGTCTCTTCGAGAAACGGCAGCGTCCGGCGCGCAAAGCCGAGGACTTCGAGACCACGCGGACCGGGAGGCAGCCTCACAACAACATTCTCCCCCGCCGGCGGATCTGCCTATTTCCGGACCAGGATCATTTCGCGGCCGGTCACATCGAGCGGGACGCCCGCGGAAAGGCCCTTCACCTTCTCCCGCAGCTTTGCGCCTTCACCCGACGATGGATCGAGCATCATGACATTGTTCTCCCCATCGCGCGTCATCGGCACGAGGGAGACCTGGGACACGTGGCGGTCCCGCACCACGACTCGCGCCACCATGCCTTCCTTGTTGGGCCGCATGCGGATCCAGTCGGTGGCCGAGTTTCCGAGGCAGTACATGATCGGCTTGCCCTTGTAAACTTCCACGCCCTGCAGCACGTGCGATCCGTGCCCGTAAACGATATCGGCTCCGGCGTCAATGGCGGCACGCGCCAGTTGTCTTTAGAACTCCTCGGCCACGGAATAGCGCGCTCCGAGCGGGATGGGCGTGAAAAGAGAAGCGCGGGCTGCCGGGCTCTCGCCGCCTCCGCCAGGTCCCTTTTCCGGAATCTCGCGGCCCATTCCATCGCGGTTGTGGCTGGATACGATCACGATGTCGGCCTCGCGGCGCAGTTTCGCGATGTCTTCGCGAACGCGGTTCAGATCACCGGGATCCACCGTCTTTCCGTCCTGTGAATACACCCGTGCGACGCCGGCCTCAGTCGCGGTGGCGATCTGGTGATCTGCCTCGTACCACTTCGCCGTGTACTGCAGAAATCCGAAACGCACGCCGTTACGGACGACGATCGCTGGCCGGTGGGCCTCTTCGATATTGGCCCCGCCGCCCGTGTGTTGAATACCGTTGGCGTCGAGGACGGCGAGGCTCTTCAGAATGTTCTCGCGTCCCCAGGCAACGTTATTCGCGACTCCCACGACCGCAATATTGCCCGCCTTGAGCGCCCGTACGGCCTCGGGACCAATGTGCTGCCAGCCGCTCTTGTCGGGAATGTCTTTGTCCGGTCCTTCCGATTTCACCAGCAGACCTTCGAGATTCCCGTAGACCAGATCCGCCTTCGCGAGCGTGGACCGCACATGGACGAACGCGCTCGCCGGATCCGCCCGTTGTTCCACGCTGACATCGCCCAGCAGGAGAAGCGTCGCCGAACCCGGCTGTCCGCCACCCGGTACCGGCGTCCACGGCCATGCCGGGTCCGTGGCGGCGATCAGACTCAGAGCCAGAGGCGTCAGCGCCAGCCATACAAGTGGAAGCTTCACAGGATCATCCCCCGTTTCGGAAGATATCACGCGCCGGATTCTGCTACTGGAGGCTCCGCAGATACCAGCCAATCATACCCGGCCCTTCCATCGCGGCCACGAGCGCCGCGGCGCCGAGAAACGATCCGAATGGAAGCTGGTAAGTCGCGGCATCCTTCCCGGTGGCTTTGATGAACACGAGGCCCACCACCGAGCCCGCAACAGCGCCCAGAACGATCGTCAGCAGCGCGCCGCGAATCCCGAGGAACGCCCCCACCATGGCGAGCATCTTCACGTCTCCGAAGCCCAACCCCTCTTTATGACGCAGCTTCTCGAACAACCATCCCCCGAGCCAGATACTTCCCGCGGGCACGATTGCACCCAGCAGCGACTCCCCGAGCATCCCCGCCCAGTGGCCAGGTTCCTTCCCGAGGAGACCGGCGATCAGACGGAACGTCATGTCCGGCACGGGCACAACCAACGCGAAGGCCAGCCCCACCGCAAGACCGCCGAGCGTGAGTTCATCCGGCAGCAGCAGCGTTTCGAGATCGCAGAATACCAAGGCAATCAGGATCGCCGCGAAGACGCAATACTTCAGAGCTTCGACGCTCCACCCGTTCTGATGGACAAACCATGCGAAGCTGAACGCCGTTGCCGCTTCCACCACGGGATAACGCCAGTGAATCCCCGACCCGCATCGGCGGCAGCGCCCCCGCAGGAGGACGTAACTCAGCAGGGGCACATTGTCGTACCACGCAATCGTCTTCCCGCACGCGACGCAGGCCGACCGCGGGCGCACCACTGACAGGTCGCGCGGCCAGCGGTAAATGCAGACGTTCAGGAAGCTCCCGATCAGCAGTCCGAACAAGCCGGCGGCGATCCATTCCATCATTCGCCACTCAATCATTCGCCAGCACCCGCCGGTACGCCCTCAGCGTGCTTTCGACCATGTGATCCTCCGTGAATCGATCCATCACTGTAGCGCGGGCCGCGCGGCCGATCGCCGGATCGATGCGGGCCAGGGCCGAAGCGACCGCCTCGGCGCGGTTCTCCACAAGAATTCCGTTCCTGCCGTCTTCGATCAACTCCGGAATCCCCCCGACGCGGCTGGCGATCACGGTCACGCCCCAGGCCATGCCCAGCAGAATGCCGGAGCCGAGGCCCTCCGATTGCGTCAAATAGACCAGCGCGCGCGCCTTCGGGAGGTCCGCCTCCAGATTTTCGGAGAGGCGCAGCGGCACGCCCGCCAGCCGCGCCGCCTCTTCCGCGAGCGCCATCCCCTTCCGGGGATCGTGCGTGCGCGGCGCAACGATCATGTCCCCGCACGCCGCTTCCGCCGGCGCCGGGACACCATCGTAGACCACCGCGATGCGGCGCTCATCCACGCCCGCCGCTCTCAGTTGCGCCGCCACATGGTGCGATCCCGCAAGAAACAGGCGCGGCCGGCCGTACTTCCATCGCGAGAGCGCGGTGTCGCGCACAGGAAAAGCGACGCGCCTCGAAACCACCAGCGGCGCCCAG
>CAZXCO010001112.1:0-5659 GCA_964639095.1 uncultured Solibacteraceae bacterium | reverse complement strand
CTGAAGGAAGTCCTGCTGTTTCTGGTGGCCGCACTGGGGCTGCTGCCGCAGCTTCTGATCTTCATGAACATCCGCCGGGGCACGCTGCTCCATCTGGTTCCGGCGCAGCTTTTCTGGCCCTGGGCGGCGGCCGCGCACATCATGCTGGGGGAAGGAACGGCGCCGGCCGGAGTCTGGGCGCTCGTGTATCTCGGGTTCGCCTGGGGGTTCGGCCGGTGGCAATTCGAGCGCAGCATCCGTTATGATGCCGCGGGTGGAAGGCCGGAGCGGGAGGCCGGCCGGTCGGGTCTGGCAGACGGGGTCTTCCGTTTGCCCGGCCGCTTTCTGCGCGATCCTCTGGCCGCCATCGTCGAAAAAGAGTTGCGCACGCTGGCGCGTATTCCCCGATTCCGCATGGTTTACGCGATGTCCGGCGTGTTCGGCATCGTCATTTATCTGCCTGCTCTGCGGGACCCCCAGCCCCAATCGCTTATGATGCAGAGCGCGCTGCCGGTCATGGCGCTCTACGGACTTCTGATGCTGGGGCCAATCACCTGGTGGAACGCCTTCGGTTTCGATCGCTCGGCCGTGCAGGGATACTTTTCCTGGCCGGTGCGGTTCCGAGACGCGATCGTTGCGAAAAACATCACGGCGGCGCTCCTTGTGATTCCGCAGATTCTTGTCGTCATCACTCTGGGCAGGATTGCGCACCTGCCCGCTTCGCCCGGTAAATGCCTCGAAACGGCTGCGGTGGTCCTGACGGCGTCGCTCTACTGGTTCTCGCTGGGCAACATCTGCTCAGTGCGAATCCCGCGCGCTCTGGACCCGGACAGGATGAACCAGATGGCGAACAAGATGCAGGCGCTGAGCATCTTTTCGGCGCCGTTCCTGTTGCTGCCGATTGGCCTCGCATACTGGGCCCGGGCTGTTTTCGAGAGCGAAATCGTATTCAGCGGTGTGCTTCTGATCGCGGCCATGGTGGGGGGCGTCTTCTATAAAGTCGGGCTGGATTCGGCTGTGAGCGCGGGTACGCACAGGCGCGAACAGATTCTGATGCAGCTCTCGCGCGCCGATGGCCCTCTTTCGCTGACGTGAATTCCTGCTAACATCAGCAGAACCAGAGATGGCGTATTCGATCGTGAGAAAAGAACTGACGCCTCAGCCGGTCCTCGTGGCAAGGTGCAGGGTTGAACGTTCCGGGATCGCATCGACGATTGCGGAGGCTCTCCCGCGCGTCTTCGCCTGTGCGGCACAGCATGAGATCGCCCTGACCGGGTTGCCGTTTACCCGCTATGTCGAAATGGGGCCGGAGTTCGTGACGATGGAGCCGGGAATGCGCATTTCGAGGCCGGTCGCGAGTTCAACGGTCGCCAGTTCAACGGCGGTCGAATTGCCGATGATCATCGACACGCTGCCGGGCGGGCCGGCCGCGACGACCATCCATACAGGGCCTTATGACGGTCTTCCTGATGCTTACGCAGCGATTCAGCAATGGATCGAGGCTCAGGGCCTCACCGCTGCCGGGGCGCCCTGGGAGTGCTACATCACGGATCCAGCCAGTGTTCCCGAGCCGGCGGACTGGAAGACCGAAGTATTCTTTCCGCTCGCGCGTTCGTGAACGTCCCGAACAAGACCGCGCCATTGAACTGAATCTCACTCGGCGTTGCGCGTTTCGTGCATTGTCTTACGGACGGGCAGCTGCGCCACATGCTACTCTGCCCGCGTCCCGTCGCGACCCACGCTGACGGTGACGCCGTACAGACTCAAAAGCTCGAATCGGGAAAGGCATCCAATGCAGTCACACTTGCACACGCAGGGAGCAATCATCGCCGCTGTCATGCTCTTTGCCGCGACGCTCGCCGGGCAGACTACGGTCGATTTTCAGGGAACAGGCGACGGCGTTACGGATAATCAGGCGGCCTTTCTGGCGGCCGCCGCGACACTGAACACATCCGGCGGAGGCACGCTGCACATTCGCGCAGGAACCTACGCGCATTCGGGAGCGGTCACACTCGGAACGGCCAGCAACGTCGTCTGCGACAAAGGCGCCGTTCTGAAGGCCACTACGGACTCATCCGCGGCCATGATCCTGACCGGCTCGAACAGCAGTATCCAGGGATGCCGCTTCATCTCCAGCGCCGCGACCTGGATTCCGGACAATAACGCATCAGCCGTCTTCTTTTCGAACTGCCAGTTCTGCGGCGGAAGCGACAACTCGATTCAGGGCGGCGCAGGGGACGGATATCTGATCTCCGGAACCGGATCACAACAGGTCGAGATCAGCGGTGGATTCGTGAGCGGCGTAAAGGGAAACGGCGTGCATGCGACCGCGGGCGCGAGTACTCTTCTGGTGGACAAGACCCAGATAACGGGAGTTGGCGCCGACTGCATCGCGATTGTTTCGGTAGCGGATGACGGCGCGCAGATCCACGACGTCGCGCTCTCCCGGAATCAGTGTTTGAACGCGGGTGGTAATGGCATTCAGATCGCGGGCGTGCTGCGCGGCAAGGTGTCCGGCAACTCCGTCACCAGCCCGGGATTACACGGAATTATCGTCCGGAATTTCACGCCCGACGATACTTTTGTGCCTGACAGCATCGATATTACGGGAAATACGATTTCCAATCAGGCCAATGCGTCGTATTTCTCGATCGGGCTGGACGCCACTCAGAACACGACGGTCGCGGGCAACACCATTCGCAATTCGAGCGGGATCAACCAGTGGGGAGCGAGTTCGCACTTGTCGATCGAGCAGAATAAGTTGTTCAATATTGCCGGCGACGCCATCAAGCTGTATTTCACGCTCGATCATTTCTCCGTGCTTGGGAACTCGGTCTTCACCGCGACTTACAGT
Organism: uncultured Solibacteraceae bacterium; assembly: GCA_964639095.1. Lineage (GTDB taxonomy): Bacteria > Acidobacteriota > Terriglobia > Bryobacterales > Bryobacteraceae > BOG-234. Next base: position 2,826 of record CAZXCO010001112.1, on the reverse strand, counting down.
TGCCTGAAAGCGGTCTCCGTTTCGCAGGGGATCATCGCCGGAAACACGTGCCAGGATTCCCGAACGTCAGGCGTGACCACGTGGGGAGCGATTCACCTCGAAGATGTGCAGTCCGTCTGTCCGCTCCTGACCGGCGGAAGTACGGCCAGCGGAAGCAACTTCGTGGCTTACAGCGGAACCTTTGATCCGTCGCTGGTGAAAATAGTCGACTCGTCAGGGACGGCGAACGATACGTTCTGCTATACGTTTTAGGTCTGTGGGCGACGGCTCCCTGGAGCAGTTACCGGGACCTGAACTCGCGGTCGCCCTCGAACGCCCTTTCCCGGCGCAGGGGATACCGCCGCAGTGCCCGTGTCGGGATCCGCATCAATCCAGTTATCTCTGACGTGCGACTTCGCTTCATCCCCGGCCTGATCTGATCCGGAACTGGAACGGCAGCTCCTGGGCCGCGCCGGCGTGCTTGCGGAGGGGAACCGATGAAACCGAAAAATGGAAATCACTGAAGGGAAGGTACAAGGATGGCGGGGACGACGGGGCTCGAACCCGCGACCTCCGACGTGACAGGCCGGCGTTCTAACCAGCTGAACTACGTCCCCGCTCTGTGGACTTTCTTAATGTAGCATGCACCCCCTGGACAACCAAACGCCGGTTGAAACGCCCTCCCGCGACTATGTCACTTTCGTGAGAGAATCGTGAAATCCACAAATCGGCGTGTTTCGGCGACGCCGCAGGGCCGACGATGACCCTGCAGGACAGGAGATCGGCATGAGCCACAACCCCGGGACCCCCTTCGATAGCATCGACAGTTCCCACGAGTACGTCTGTCTCCTGGCGGAAGCCATCGACGTTGCGCTCGCCGAGGTCGAGGCCGATATTGCTCTTGCGGGCGCCGATCGCGCCGACCGCCGCCGGGAAGCACTTCAGCTCGTTCTCTACAATCTCAGCAAGCTGAAGGGACACATGACGTCCAGCCGCAGAATCCTGAACGATCTGCGCTCTCTGCGCCGGCTCCTGCTCGAGGAGCGGGCGCTTGTCAAAGCCTCCCGCTCTGCCGGCCACTAGCCACCTTGGCGACGTGGTTGACACCCTCTTTATCCCGCCATCGCCGAGTTTTCAACAGTTTCCACAGGTCCTTTGGCGGCTCTCGGTGCCACCGCTAACTTATCGGATTCTTAATAACTTAAACATTCGCTTGACAAAAAAAACTGGCGAGCATATCATTAGTTGCTCGTCGCAGTTAAATTTTTGTTAATTTCACACCGGTGGTCAGGTGGGGGGCTCTACGTATGATGACCTTCGCAGTCGGTGAAAAAGTTGTTTATCCCAACCAGGGCGTTGGGACCATCGAAAATATCAGCACCCGCTACTTCGAGCAGAGGCCTGAGAAGTTTTATCTCCTCAGGCTTTTTTGTTCCAGTATGACCGTGATGGTCCCATTCTCGAATGCTGAGACGATCGGGTTACGGAAGCTTTCGAAAGCCGCGGACGTCAGCAAAGTTCTCGCATATCTTTCCGGTCCATCTGTCGAAAATCTCTCCGACTGGAAGGTCCGCTTCAAAGTGAACAGCGAGAAGATGCTGACCGGAAGCCTGCTGCAGATCGCGGAGGTCTTCAAGCAACTGGTCCGCCTGCAGGCCGAAAAGCCGCTGTCCTTCCGCGAGAAGAAAATGCTGGATCGCACGCGCACAATGCTGATTTCCGAAGTCTCGCTGGCGCGCAACATCTCGCAGCCGGAAGCGATCCAGTTGCTCGAGAAGGCGCTGCTAAAATCGGGCTTTAATTTCCCTGAAGCGGCCTGATCGGCGCTTCGCTTTTCCGGACCGTCGCGGCGGACCGACAAACCGCCGCGCGGCTCTGTGCCAATTCACACCCGTTCGCAACATCCCTGAAACCAGTAATACCCGTCACGTCGTCTGCGCTTGTAGACGGTTAGTCAATATGAACGGGAGAACCTCTGAATAAAATGCCAAAACTTTCTCACGCTGCCCTCGCGATGTGCCTGGGATTGCTGACGACGAGCTCGCTTGTGAAAGCTCAGGTTCCACAGGCGAATGTTTATTTCGGACTGGGAACGGCGACTGCGGATTCCAGTGGCCAGATCATCGACCCGCTGGGCATCGGGAATTTTCAGCCAACACCGAAGTTGACCGGCCTTTTTGCAACCATCGGCGGCAGTCTCATGCTCACGGATCATTTCGGAGCGGGAGCCCAATATTCCTGGCGGACCGCCTCGGGAAATTACGCCGGAGTGGACTACCGGCCGATGTTCTACGACTTTAATATGATCTGGCAGCCGGTCAAGACGTCGCGGCTCGTGCCCGAGTTTCAGGCCGGCCTCGGCGGCGCCACTGTGCGCTTCACGGCAAGCGGACAGTCGTGCGATCAACTGGTCGGTTGTTCCACGGTCAGTCTCGGAGCCGAAAACTCCACCCACTTCCAGGCACACTTCGCCGCGGCGGCGCGGATTTACGTGACGCCCCGCGTCTTCCTGCGTCCTGCCGTCGATGCTCACTGGGTGAACAACTTCTTCCAGTTCGGGACCAACTGGGTCCCCGAGTACACGCTCGGCATTGGCTACAGTTTCGGCGGAGAGTAATTCACAACTCGGATTCTTTTGCGCTCCTGAGAGCGGACCTGGCGCCGGCACAGCGATTGCCGGCGCTTCTTTTTTTCAGGCTCGCGGATTCCGGCCAGCCCGCTCGGTGAGCCGGTGTTCCCTGGCCCGTGTCATGTTTTTGATGAATCCGGCGCGCCGGAATCGTATCGCAGACCAGTCCTCATCGATCGCCACCATTCGGACGGGCTCGAAACCCTCCGCGCCCATCA
>CAZXCO010001111.1:0-12702 GCA_964639095.1 uncultured Solibacteraceae bacterium | reverse complement strand
GCCGAGCTGGCTGACTCCCACGCGCTTGCCCTTGAGTTGGCGCACGCTGGCGATGTTCTTCCGGGCCATCAGCGCGAAGAGGCTCTTCCGGTACGGGCTGCCCGCAATTGTCAGCGAACCGCCGGTGGCAGCTGCCAGCATGGCCTGCTCGAGCGGGTAGTTGGTCATCGCCGCCTCGCCGCTGACGACCATTGCGATCGCTGCGGGATGAACGGCGAAGGCGATATCGACGTCGAGCCCGTATTTGCGGAAATATCCCGCCTCTTTTGCGATATAGAGAGGCCACGACGTGCCCGTGCGAGTCGCGTAGTTGATCGTGATTTTCTGCAGCGGTGCAGTCCGGCCCTGGGGCGGTAAAGCCAGAGCGGCGATCGAAAGGGCGAAGGCGGCAAGCCTGCGGCAAGAAATCACAGGGACTCCAGTCCGTGAGTCTATCTCACCCGGATACCGAAGGAGATGCCGCCTTTTTCGTTCTACTGAATGGAAACGGTAACGCCGGGAGGGCTGGTGTAAGAGCCCATCGCCAGCGAGATCGGCGCCGCCGCATTGGGGGTCACTCCCGGCGGCACCTGAATATTGACCTGTTCGACTCCGGCTACCAGATCGGGAGCGGCCCCCGCATACAGAACTTCCGCGGGAACTCCGCCGACGGTCGCTGTCACAGCCGACGTGGTTGAGGCCAGAGCCTGGGCGATCTGCCCATCAGGGGGACTTGGGCTCAACGCTCCGAATCCTGTGGCGTAAACCATGATCACGGACCCTGCCGTCGCGGGGTTGGCAGCCGAGTTCACCGAAAAATCCTGATTCAGGATTGCCCCTTGTCCACTGCCGGATGCGTCCATGGTGAAGATTGCCGGCGATGCCGCTGCGACGGGGACAGAGTGCATCGCCGTCGCCTCTCCCTGCTGAACTTCGATTTGTGCCGGCTGGCTGAGATCCAGTTCGAACGGCACGATCACGCTCACCTGGCCGGATCCGCTGAAGATCACCGGGGCGGCGACGCCATTGATGAGCACTCGCACAGAGGGATCCGAATTCAAAGCCGGCAGAGTGATGATCTCTCCCGGCGAAGCCGGCGCGAGAGTCTGGCTGGCGGCATTGCGCACGGCACTCTGCTGCGTCGCGCCTGTCAGAACGACCCCCTGTGCCGAGCCGATTGTAACGGAGGTGACAGACGTTCCGTCGTCCAGCCGTGTGTACGTTCCGCCGAGATCCACCGTCTGCGAAGCGAGTCCTGGCTCACCGAGCAGCACCTTGCCGCCGGTGAAATCGCGTTCGAAGATTCCGTTCTGGTACGTGCGCGGGCCGAGCGGCGTCCCCAGGTCGATATCATAGCCACCCCACCAGTTGTCGGGCGTACTCACCGAATCGCCGATACTGTCGGACCCGTTCGAGATCAGGAAATAACTGGCAAGCCCGTACTCCTTGCCCGCATTATCCAGGCTGTACTCATAAAAGTGGATGGGCTTGCCGGCGGCATGCACGCGATCGATGTAATTGAGAAAGGAATAGACCGAAAGGGAGCCTGTTCCTCCCGACAATCCCGTGTCGCTGGCTACGCCGCGTTCCAGACAGATGACGTCGGCGGTCTTGATCTGACGCTGGATCGCCGGGTCGGCGTCCTGCACTCCGGTCGGGCCCGCATACCAGACCGTGTTTTCCATGATCTTGATGCCTGGCATCGCGGCGCGCGCTTCTTCAAGAAAGGTAGCGACGTAGTTTCTCCAGGCGTCGTACGTCATCGGCTGGCCTGTGTTCGAATCGATCGGCGCGACGAGGTTGCCCGATCCGTCGGAAACCTGGAAATTCATGTTGACGTCGTCGATGAAGACGCCCGGGTAATTGAAGCCGAAGACCGTACCTGCCGCATTCGTGATCCACGCCGCGCGAAAGGCCGGATTGGCGATGTCCGCCGCGTATTGCGCGCACGTCCCGCCGCTGCAGTTAAAAGGCATGTAGAGGCGGTTCCCGTTTTGATCGTGAAGAATCCACTCCGGGTGGACCGCTTCTTCCCAGGACCCCTTCTGAATACCGTACAGATCGAAATAAGCGTAAGCGTTCGGAAACCAGGAAAGATCGGCGTTAAACGCGGGAGGATAGGCAATCATTCCCGCGATGTGATTTTGAAACCATTGCTGTAAAGACAACGGGGGCGAAGCGACATAACTCTGGATGCTTGACTTTCCCGAGTCCGCCACGTAGGTAACGTGGCCGGGATTTGGGGTCTGCGCCGTGGCAAGGCATGTTGCGGCGAACACACCGAAGACGCGCGCGGCATGCATGGATGATCCGGGCACTCGTTCTCCTTCCGTTCCATAATCAGTGGGGAACCGGAGCATGGAAAACCGGAACCGGGGTGTAGTGACCGCTGTCCGATCGGAGGACGAATGCGGCGGTTTCCGCTTTTCAGGCTCGATTCAGAGGCCATGATAGCGGAAGTTGAGTGTACTCTTCTTCATCGTCATTTACGCTTTCGTTATCGAACTGACCTCCGGAGGCCGGCGGGCGTAATCGCGCGCACAGCCCGGCGCCCGGGACGGCCGCTGGGGCGGGATTTGATAGGCTGAATGGAATCCAGGCTCCGGTCCGCACACTCAAAAATCGTGAACTTTCGGCGCTCCGGACCACAACGGCTTCGAGGAGATTGCTGATGGCAGGTTCGAAACAATACGGAATGATTGCCGGCGCGATCACCGCACTGGCTCTGACGACTGCAATCGCGGCGCAGCAGTCCGGCCGCCCCAATGCCGGCAGATCGGCCCCGGTCGACGCGCTTGTATTAAGGAACGCAGGCACGCCAAAAGACGTTCTATCCGGAGACTGGCTGAGCTACGGGCGCACGCAGGGTGAGACGCGGTACAGTCCTTTGAATCAGATCACGGCTTCGAATGTTGGCCGCCTCGGCCTTGCCTGGACCTATACGCTCGGCGCCGGCGGCGGCAATCAGGAAGCAACGCCTCTGGTCTGGAACAACACAATCTACGGCATCACCACCTGGAGCGTGGTCGTCGCAGTCGATGCGCGCACAGGCAAAGAACTGTGGCGCTGGGACCCGGAAGTGAATCAGGCAGCGGTGCGGCCGAAGATGTGCTGCGGCACGGTCAATCGCGGGCTGGCAATCTATGAAGGCAAAATCTTCGCACCCATCAATGACGGACGTCTGGTCGCGCTGGATGCCTTTACCGGAAAGCCGATCTGGGAAGCGCGGGTGGCTTATCCACAGGACTGGTATTCCATTACGATGGCGCCGCGCATCGCCAATGGAAAGGTGCTGATCGGCGTGGCGGGAGGCGATCACCCCACGCGCGGCTTCTTCGATGCCTACGATGTGGCCACCGGCCGTCGCGCCTGGCGCTTTCATACCGTGCCAGGGAACCCGGCGGACGGCTATGAAAGCCCGGCCATGAGCAAAGCCGCCAAAACCTGGGGCGGCGATTTTTACAAAATGGGCGGCGGCGGAGCTGTCTGGGACGCGATGGCATACGATCCGGAAACCGATCTGGTCTTTGTCGGAACCGGGAACGCCGAGCCCTGGGTGCAGAAGTTCCGCGGCGCGGTCAATATGGATAATCTCTACACCTGCTCGATCGTCGCCGTTCAGGTGTCTACGGGACAGCTCAAGTGGTACTACCAGGAAGTGCCCAACGACAACTGGGATTATGACGCCGTACAGCAGTTGATGCTGGCCGACCTGACGATCAGGGGCCAGCACCGCAAGGTCATTATGCAGGCGGCGAAAGACGGCTTCTTCTATGTGCTCGACCGCGTTACCGGGAAGTTTATTTCGGCGGAGGCTTTCACCCAGGTGAACTGGGCGCACGGGTTCGACGAAACCGGCCGCCCCATGGTGAATCCCGAAGCCTGGTACGGCAAAGAACCGGTCACCATCTACCCGACTGCGGGTGGCGCTCACAACTGGTCACCGATGTCGTTCAACCCGGCCACCGGCCTTGTTTATGTCCCGACGACTTACGGGAGCTGGACCTACGCGGCGGGCGACGAAGTCATCCCCGCACAGACCGGCCATACGGGGCTTGCACGCGGTCTCGCGCCGCCGCGGCCGAACTCGATGCCCTTTCTTGGCCCCGAGCCGCTGGGAAACAATCGCGGCGTACTCGAAGCCTGGGATCCGGTGAATCAGAAGCTGGTCTGGCGTACGCCTGGCGGCGGGGGCATCGGCGGGGGCACCCTGACGACCGCCGGCAATCTGGTCTTCCAGGTGATCAACGATGGCCGGCTGCTCGCTTACAGCGCCGACAAAGGCGAGAAGCTGTTTGAACTGCAGACAGGCCGCACCGGCATGGCTCCGCCGATCACCTATTCGGTCGACGGCAAACAATATGTCGCGCTCATGGGAGGAATGGGCCGTCCGGCTGCTGCCGTGGGACCCAACGATGAGAAGGTGGAAGCGCCGCCGATGCTGTTCGTCTTCGAATTGGACGGCAAGGCCCCGATGCCGGCGCCTGCGCCGCGGCCAGGCCGTGGCGGAGCCGGTCGTGGCGGAGCGCGCAGCGGCGGACCCGGCAATAATGGTGCGGCGTCCCCTCCGCCGGCCCTTCCGCATGCCGGCCCGCAGTGACTGGCAACCCATCCATTCCGGGGGTGCGGCAAGGTATGGTTCCGCACCAGCTTCATCCCGGGAACCCTGGTACCGGAACACATGCTTTCAACGTTCCCCGATTATTAAGATGATGTGAGAGCAATGTTTCGCAGCCAGACCCGCAAACTGAAAATTCTGTTCGGTTTCGCCGACGGTCTGCTCACTCTGGCCGCTTTTACGCTGGCCTATAACGTCCGGCAATACTCCCCATTCAAGCGCGTCTTCTTTTTCACGCCCGACGTCTACGCATTGCTCCTCGTGTTCTGCCTCATCACCTGGGTCGGGGTGGGCTATTGGCTCGACGTTTACGGCAAGCTCGAATCGGTCCGCATTCGCGTGATTCTGGCGGATTCGTTCCGCCAGGCTGGAATCTGCGGCCTTGCGCTCGTCGTACTGGTGTACGGCGCGAGGCTCGATACCAGCCGCTTCTTCCTCGGCCTCTTTACTGCGGCAAACTGGCTCTTCCTGAGCTGGTTCCGCATCGCCGCGCGCGGTTTTATTTCCTGGGTCAGCCGTGAACTGGGTGCGGAACGGAATGTCTTCATCGTCGGCCTCGGCCCCGGAGCAAAAGCGCTCGCGCGCAATCTCGAGCAGTTCCACGGGCATGGAGTTCGCATCCTGGGTTTCATCGCCCCTCCCGGCGGCTCACCCGCGCCCGAAACGATTGAAATCGAGCGCACCTACCGCGTCTTTCCCGTGGATGACCTGCGGCCGATGCTGGCTACCCACTTCATCATCGATGAGATGCACTTCGCCGTCGAATCGGCCTTGCTGCCGGCGCTCGAACCTCTTTTCCGCTGGTGCCACGAGGAAGGGGTCTGCACTCGCATAGCCTTTGATTTCTTCCCGCAGGTGGGGGACGCTTATGTGGATCTCGAACACATCGGCGGTACGCCGCTGCTGACGTTTTCCGGCGCTCCGGCGAACGAAGTGCTTCTTCTGGCCAAGCGCGCCATCGACGTGGTGCTGGCGCTTGCCGGAATTATCCTGCTCAGTCCGGTGTTCATCATCGTCGCGCTGCTGATCAAGGTCACGTCGCCCGGGCCCGTGATCTTCCGGCAAGTGCGCTGCGGTCTCAATGGCCGCACATTCACGTTCTACAAATTCCGCTCCATGGTGCAGGACGCCGAAGCGCGTTTGCACCAGGTGGTCCATCTGAACGAGCGGGACATCGTGATGAAGATCAAAAACGATCCGCGTCTGACGATCGTCGGCAAGTGGCTGCGGAAATTTTCCATCGACGAGTTGCCGCAGTTGTTCAACGTACTGAAAGGCGACATGTCGCTTGTCGGCCCGCGGCCGGCGATTCCGACCGAGGTCGCTCAGTACCAGCGCTGGCAGCGCCGCCGCCTCCGCATGCGGCCCGGTCTGACCTGCCTCTGGGCGCTGCGGGGCCGCGACAAAGTGGATTTCGAGTCCTGGATGCGGCTGGATCTGCAATACATAGACACCTGGTCGCTGGGGCTCGACGCCAAGATCATTCTGCTGACGATCCCGCATGTGATGTCCGGGCGCGGCGCCAGTTAGGATCGGGCGGCCTGGCGCCGTTCAGATCCGAAGCAGAATTTTTCCCGCTGTCGCGCGTCCCTGCAGATCGCGGTGCGCCTGTGCCGCATCCGCCAGCGCATACTCCCGGTCGATGCGCAGCTGAAGCGAGCCATCGGCGATCCAGCGAAAGAGGTCGCGGGCCCGCCACGCCAGTTCCTCGGGGTTCGCGATGTGGCTCGCCAGCGTCGGGCGGGCCAGATACAGCGATCCCTTCGCGCTCAGCACGCGTGTATCGAACGGCGGCACAGGCCCGCTCGATTGTCCATAGTGGACCATCATGCCGCGCATTTTCAGACAGTCGAGGCCCTTCGCGAAGGTTGCCTGCCCGACGGAATCGTAGACCACATCGACACCGCCACCCGCGAGACGTTTCACCTCCTCGACCCAGTCCTCGCTGTACAGGACCCCGTGGGCTGCTCCCGCTTCGCGGGCCAGCGCCAGTTTGGCGTCCGTCCCCGCAGTGGCGATCACGCGCGCGCCGCGCATGACCGCCATCTGCACGAGGAGCCGTCCGGTGCCCCCGGCCGCGGCGTGAACCAGCGCGGTGTGGCCGTCTCGAAGAGGAAACGTCGAATGCGACAGATAGTGCGCGGTCATGCCCTGCAGCATGGCAGCGGCAGCCGTGGTGAAGTCGGCGCCGTCCGGAATCCTCACCAGCATTTTCACCGGAACCGCCGCATATTCCGCGTACGATCCGCGTACCATCGAGTACGCAACGCGATCACCCGGCCGGAAGTCGCCGGCTCCCGCACCCACGCGCTCGATCGTGCCTGCGCCTTCCGAGCCCAGTACAGCCGGGAGCGGGATTTTGTTTAACCCGCTCCGCTGGCTGATGTCCGTATAATTCACGCCCGCGACCGCGATCCTCACCAGCGCTTCACCGGCGCCCGGCTCAGGTATGGAGCGGTCTCCGAATTGCAATGCTTCGGGTCCACCGGGCTGTTCAATCCAGACAGCTTTCACGTCAACCTCAACTTTCTCTCACGTGGTTCCACCGTAGCGTATATTATGCGAGAGGAGAATACATGGGCCGCCGCGTCAGTATAGAAGTCCCCGGTTTCGAACACGACAATCCGATCCCCGCCGCCTGCCGGGTGGGGCCGTTTTTGATCACGAGCGGCGTCTCCGGAAAAGAACCCTACACGGGGAAATATCCTCAGGGCATCGACGCGCAGTGCGAGCAGATGTTCTCCACCGTCCGGAAGATTCTCGAGATCGCCGGTGGCAGTCCGGAGGATGTGGTGAAAATGAATGTCTGGCTGCGCGACCGGGGGCAGCGCTCGTATTTCAATAAAGGCTGGCTCGAAATGTTCCCGGATCCGCATTCACGTCCCGCCCGCCATACCTTCGCCGCGCCGGAGCTTCCCGGCGACATGCTCGTGCAATGCGAAGTATTCGCGGTCATCTCCGAGGGGGCGCGCGCATGATTATCGATATCCACTCGCACGTCTGCGCCGCGCCCGAGCTTTACCAGTGGAAGTCCGTGTTGATGTCGGCGCGCGGCGCGCACGGTTATGCGCCGAAACGGTTCCCCGCCGAGTGGGTGCGCGACCACGCCGAGACGAAACGCAATCTGCGCATCATGGACTCGGTTGGCACCGACATGCAGTTCCTCTCGCCGCGCCCGTTCCAGTTGATGCACGCCGAAAAGCCCGTGAAAATCATCGAGGCCTGGGCGATCGCCAACCACGACTACATCGCACAGCAGGTGGCGGCGTTTCCCTCGCGCTTCCGTGGCGTCTGCGCATTCCCGCAGGCCGCGGGCGAGCCGGTGTCGTGGGGCTTCGGCGAACTGGAGCGCTGTGTCAAAGAACTCGGGTTTGTCGGAACTCTGATTGATTCCGACCCGGGCGAAGGCGACAACAGCACGCCCACTCTCGGCGACGAATACTGGTATCCGCTCTGGGAAAAGATGGTTGAGCTCGATATTCCGGGGCTGGTCCATTCAAGCGGCTGCAAAAACGGCCGCGAGACCTACAGCCAGCATTTCATCAGCGAGGAGAGCCTGGCCGTTCTGTCGCTCGCAAACTCGCGCGTGCTGGAGGATTTTCCGAAATTGAAGATCATCGTGGCCCACGGCGGCGGCTCGATTCCCTATCAGATCGGGCGCTGGCAGGCGAATTACGTCATGAAGGCCGGCGGCACGGTGGAAGAGTTCAACCGGCGCCTGAAGATGCTCTATTACGATACCTGCCTGCACGCGAAGAAATCGATCGAGATGCTCCTCGGCATTGTAGGCAGCGATCGCGTCCTCTTCGGAACCGAAAATCCGGGCTCCGGGTCGGCTGCCAATCCGGAAACCGGCCGCGCCTTCGACGACATCCGGCCCGTCATTGAGTCCATCGGCTTCCTTTCCGGGAGAGAGAAGGCCGATATCTTCGAAGGCAACGCCCGGCGCATTTTCAGCCGCCTCGAAACCGATCGGGCCGCGGCGGAAAGAGCGGACTGAAGCCATGGCGCGCATCGGCCTTGGACTCGCAACATCGCACGGACCGATGCTCTCGGTGCCCTGGCAAAACTGGACCGAGCGTGTCGCGGCGGACCGCGCTAATCCTCGTCATATCTATCGAGGCAAAATATACAACTTTGACCAGATGGTGGAGCTGCACAAGTCGCGCCGCCTCGCGGATCTTCTCACCCCGGAAGTCTTTTGCGAGCGGCACGCGCGCTGCCAGGAGGCCATTCGCCAGCTCGGCGACCTGTTTGTGGAAGCGAAGCCGGACATCGCCGTGGTGGTGGGGAACGATCAGATGGAAGTCTTCACTCCCGACCACGTTCCGGCCTTCGCTGTGTTCTGGGGGAGCTACGTCGAAGGCATTCCGCGCACGCCGGAATTTCTGGCGTCCCTGCCTCCTGGTGTGGCGCGGGCGGAAATGGACCGCACGCCTTCCGTTTACACCCAATACCCCACGCTGCCCGATCTGGGCAGCCACATCATTCGGAGTGTGATTGCCGGTGGGTTCGATGTCGCTCAGATGACGCGACTTCCAACCGGGTCCATCGGTTCCAACGCTGTGCCGCACGCCTACGGGTTCGTCTACCGCCGGCTCATGCGCGACCGGGTGCCTCCACATGTGCCGGTATTTGTGAACACGTTCTATCCGCCAAATCAGCCGCCGGCGGGCCGCTGCTATGAATTCGGCCGCGCTCTGGCCCGCGCGATCGCGGAATGGCCGGAGGATCTGAACGTTGCGGTGATCGGCTCCGGCGGGCTGACGCATTTCGTCATCGATGAGGATTTCGACCACAGGGTTCTCGATGCCATGCAGGCCGGCGACGCAGCAGCGCTGGCGCGTCTGCCCGAGGAGATGTTTCAATCGGGAACGTCGGAGATCAAGAACTGGATCGCTCTCGCAGGAATGATGGCGGAAGCGGGTTTAACCATGAAGCTGATCGATTACGTCCCCTGCTATCGTTCGGAAGCGGGGACGGGAAGCGCAATGGGGTTCGCTCAATGGCACTGAAGTTCCGGATCGCGTTGTTTCTTCTGGCGGGGCTGGTGGCCGGCGCAGGCCGCGGCGAAACGAAGCCTCTGCAGAAAATCGCCATCAATTACCCGACTCGCACTGGCCAGGTCTGGCCGCTCTACATCGCGAAGGAGGGCGGCTATTACCAGAAATATGGCTACGACGTGAACCTGGTCTTCGGGATTCACCCCGCGGGCATCGCAATGGTGGTGAGCGGGCAGGCCGCGATGACGGCGTATACGCTCGAACAGGCCATGATCGCAAGCTCGAAGGACGGATCGCTCATCGCCGTGGGCAGCCCGTACCGCAAAAGTCTGTTTGCGCTCATGTCCGCCAAAAGTATCGCTTCGATGAGCGAGTTGAAGGGGAAGCGCATTGGAGTCAGCCAGATCGGCGATGCGCCTTACAACTACAGCATCGGGCTGATCGGCAAGGCGGGACTGAGCCCCCGTGATGTGGAATGGATTCCGCTGGGCGGCGATGTCAGCGCGCGCGCCGCCGCTCTGGTAAGCGGCCGTGTCGACGCTACCATGCTGACGGCTCCAATCTACTTCAAGATCGAGCAGGAGGGCTTCCGGAATCTCGGAAACATCAGCGATTACGACGATATCTACGCGCCGTCGGTTTATCTGTTCCGGAAAGCCACGGTAGCCGCGAACCCGAAGCTGGCGGAGTCGTTGATCAAGGCCCACGCGGAGGCGATCAAGCGCTTCTACGACGACAAAGCCTTCGCGATCCAGGCGTATTTGAAGTACGACAAACAGTCCCAGGCCGATATCGAGCGCGTCTACGACGCCTATGCGAAGGTCAACAACTACGAGCGCATCCCCTATATTCCGGCCGCGGCAGTGCAGTACGTGCTCGATCACCCGGCGGATGAAAATCTGGCGAAGCAGATGCGATCGTTCGATTTCCATAAGGTGATCGACAACAGCCTGGTCGATCGCCTCGTGCGCGAAGGGTTCTTCGAAAAGCTTTTCGGCCCTCAGGTTAAAGCTGAAGAAGAAAAAAAAGCGAAGCTCGCTTTCCGCTGATCCCGGCTCGCATCCCGGGGATTTTCGCGGTAATTCGCTGCTGTGGTGGAGAATAGCAGGTGATGAAACTCCTCGACAATCAATTCGCCGCGCTCGGGACGATTCTGCTGGCGAGCGCGGCCCTCATGGCGGCGGCCGCGCCCTCTGAAGTGACGATTCACGACGATCGCCCCTTTCCCGAGAGCCTCACTTCGACCTCCGACGGAACCCTCATCATCGGCGGCCTGAATAAAGGCGTTGTCTACCGTGCGCCACGCGGCTCCTCGACCGCCGAACTCTGGATCAAGCCCGGCACCAACGGACTGCAGCGGGTGCTCGGAGTCTTCGCCGATCAGAAATCCGGAGCGCTTTGGGTGTGCTCGTCGAAGCTTCCGCAGAGCAAAGCGCCGACGGCCGTGAAGACATTCGACCTGAAGACCGGCGCGCCCAAAGGAAGCTATGATTTTCCCGGCGACAACGCCCTCTGTAACGATATCGCCATCGGGCCCGATGGTTCCGCCTACCTTTCCGACACCACCGCCAACCGGGTTCTGCGGCTGAAAAAAGGCGCGTCGGCGCTCGACGTCTGGATCAAGGATGACAGGCTCGCTGGCGCGGATGGAATTGCATTCGGCGACAAAAACACGCTTTACGTCAACAGTGTGAGCACGGGGCGCCTGTTTCGGATCCCGGTCGCAAAGGATGGCGCGGCCGGAACCATTACCGAAATCAAACCTTCACAGAAGCTCTCCCGGCCGGACGGCATGCGTGCCCTCGGGAAGAATCAGTTTCTGATGATCGAGGGTGCCGGGCGGCTTGACCATGTCACGGTCGATGGCGATTCCGCGAAAATCGAAGTCCTGAAAGACGGTTTCAACGGACCTACAGCGGTGACCCGCGTGGGCGGAACCGCGTGGGTCATCGAAGGCAAGCTCAACTACATGAACGATCCGAAATTGAAAAACCAGGATCCCGGGCCTTTCAAGGCTTACGCCGTGCCCTTCAACGGCAAGCACTGACCGGAACTCCGCTGCGGCGGGAAGAACTGCGGGGCGGCTGAAACTCTGCCCCGCGGTGCATCTAATCTTTCTGAATCATCACCTCGGTCGATTTCACGACCACGCGTACCGGATCGCCCTTTTTCAGCTTCAAATCTTCAGCGCTTTCGCGCGTGATGATGCTTTCGATCAGGTTGTCGCCCACCGAACGGTTACGTGTGACATGATGTCGCCGGTCTGAATCCGTTCCACCGCGCCCGAGAGCTGATTTCTTGCCGAAAGAGCCATCGCGTTTTCCTTTCGCCCAAGAATCATACCAGCCCGCGCGCGGCCGCGCTGTACTCCCCGATACTCCCGGTCATTCTTATACAATGAGGCTCGACCCAGCCCGGTCACGAGAGGCTCTGAATGTCCTATCTACGCATCGCAGCCGAAGAAGCCTTCGCGCCGCCCGAGATTCTGGAGCGGTACCGCGCGCTCCTGCGGGATGGCGGACATGGCGACCCGGGCTTTCAGAGTCTCTGCGGATTTTATCTGGGGAATCCCAGCCCGCGTATTGCCGAAGTGATCTCGCGCATGACAGACCTCGGCGATCTCCGCATTCACGACATGGATCAAACCGGCATCGCCCGCCAGATTCTCTCTCTCACCGCGCCCGGCGTTCAGATCTTCGACAAGCCGCTGGCCGTGGCGCTGGCGCGGTCAAGCAACGATTTCCTGGCCGAGGCCATTCGCCGGCGCCCGGACCGGTTCTCCGGGCTGGCCGCCATCGCTCCGCAGGAACCCGCCGTTGCCGCCCGAGAACTCGAGCGCGGCGTGCGCTCGCTCGGACTCAAAGGCGCCATTGTGAACTCACACACCCGCGGCGAATATCTCGACGATCCGAAGTTCTGGCCGATTTTTGAAGCCGCCGAAGCGCTCGACGTTCCGCTCTACCTCCACCCGAACACCCCGCCGCCCGCGATGATCGCGCCTTTTCTCGATCGGGGGCTCGACGGCGCCATCTTCGGCTTTGCGGTCGAGACCGGCCTGCATATCCTGCGCATCATCGTGAGCGGCGTGTTCGACCGTTTCCC
>CAZXCO010001110.1:0-1626 GCA_964639095.1 uncultured Solibacteraceae bacterium | reverse complement strand
AGTCCCGTCTTTCGGGTTTGAATGACCTCAACTTGTTTCGGATCGGTGTGGGCCATGGCAAACAAGACGATGCGTGACAGGTCTCCTGCCACGCGCGCCTCTTCAATCACTTTTTCTTTGAGTTCGACGGGGAGCCGCAGGGTCATTCCCACGCGATCATCAGTCCAGCGCTGGCCCTCTTTGTTTCCCTTCCGAGCCTTTGTAGCTTTCTTCTGAGCCAACTGTTCATCCTCCGGCAACCTGGCCGGGGACACACGCTATTCCCCGGCTCGCATGGGGGTATACGGACCTTTGAACAGAATATCCTTTTCAACCCGCACGAAGAACCGATAGCCAGGCCGAACCTTGATCGTAGGTTGAATATTCAGATTCCGCCGAGTCACCTCGACTCCAAGCTGGCCGACCTGCTGGCCTACCGCGGCGCCGGCCTGCTGGCCGACGCTTTGACTCTGGAGCACCGAGGAATTCTGGCCCTGACTCAGCTGCACTCCCATTGCAAATAAAGAGGTTAACAGCGCGCCCGAGAAAAGGCGAGCCCAATGGCTATCGACCTGGTCACGGTAGCCGGCTGCCCCCTGCCCGTCATCGCCTTCAAATGCGCCGAGTCGCAGCGAACTTCCATCCGGGAAAATAATTCGGTTCCAGACTGCCTGCAAGGCGTCCTGGCCGTAGCCGATATGTGAGTTGTACATTCCAATAAGCGTTGACCCCGCGGGAATGAGCAAATACTGGCCGGTAACCGAGTCATAGACATTTTCCCGGACTAGAGCGCGGATCATGCCGGGCAAATCCGAGTTCAGCTCCTGCTCCAGCACGGCGGGGATGAGCCATCCGGACTTTACTTCGTACTTTCCAAGTGCCGCGGTTCGCGCGACGGCGAGGTAATCGCCCGAATCTTTCGAACTCGCCTTACCCGCGAAACCTTCTTTTTCGAACTGGCCATTCTGACGATCAAATTCGCTGAGAGTTTGATCGGATTCACTATGCGATCCAGGAGTCATTTGTGGGGGGACGACGGCTCCGGCCTGATCGGCTCTAGCTCGCAGCAGCGCGGACTGAATCGCCTGCAACGGATCAGTTGTCGCCGGCTGTTGTGTCGATGCTCCCTCTTGCGAATAGGTGTTGGAAGCACCTCGTATGGATGTCCCGGATTCAATCGCCTCCTGCTCCCGCTTGTAAAGTTCCAACCGCCGCTCTTCTGCGAATGAGAGGGTGCCATTCGCAGCCGAGGAGGCTGGCGTCTGAGTGTATTGAAGTGGCGGAATGGAAGACCGTCCCGCGCCAGGCGATCCAGTGCGAGATGCAATGACGCTGTCGGCTGTTCCGTCAGCAATAGAGCTTCTAGGCTGCATGGACGCCGGCACGTGAGCGCTACCCGTATCCAGCCCTTGACGAGCCTGATCACTCATCCAACTCTTCTCTGTGACCGTCGCAGGCCCTGTTGCCGTGCGGGGCGCATCGGCCTGCACCGTCTTCTTCATTCTTCGATTTTTCAGGCCATGCTGCATGTAGCCAGCGGCAAGCACGACCAGGCCGATCACGATCAGCCCAGCCAAGGGGCGGATCCGTCTGGCTTTCGGCGGAGCCGCGCCGCCCACACCACGAACGGCCAATGCGGCGCCTCGA
>CAZXCO010001109.1:0-2048 GCA_964639095.1 uncultured Solibacteraceae bacterium | reverse complement strand
TCCCGAGCATTGAAGGTATAAAGGATTCCTTCGAATTCTGCCGGAGATTGCTGCTGGAAACCGGCGTCGGACTCGCGCCAGGCGTGGCGTTTGGAGCGGGCGGGGAAGGATCGGTGCGAATCTGTTATGCGGCGGACATTGGGGTTCTGGAGCCCGCCCTGGAGCGTTTGCACGGGTTTCTGGAGCGGCTATAGTAAGGCGAAGGAGGCGGGATGGCTGGCGGATTCAAACAATTTCTTCTGCGGGGCAATGTTGTCGATCTGGCGGTCGGTGTGGTCATCGGCGCCGCCTTTGGCGGGGTTGTCACCGCATTTACGAAGGATCTGCTCACGCCTTTGATTGCGGCGGTTGTGGCGAAGCCCGATTTTTCCGCCATCCAGTTCACGGTGAACGGCAGCAGATTTCAGATCGGCGACTTCGTGAATGCGGTGGTTTCGTTCCTTATCATCGCCGCGGCCGTGTATTATCTGGTGGTGCTTCCGGTCAACGCCCTCGTGTCGCGCGCGCGCAAGGAACCGCCCGCGGACCCGACGACGAAGAAGTGCCCCGAGTGCAGGAGCGAGATCGCCATCGATGCCCGGCGATGCGCCTTCTGCACGGCTCAGCTTGCCGCGTAAGAGCCGCCGCAGGCGGCGCAGGGCGGCGCTCCGGCCTGAAGGTCCGCGCGAACGCCGAAATCCCGTGTTTTCAAGAGGAAGCGGCGCGTTTCGCCCGAATACCGGCCTCCGGAGTGGTGTTCCCGGCATGTGTTACGGTAGTCTTTTCCAGTTCGCCCCCTCAAGATGAATTACGACCGGAGTATCGCAGGTGTTATCGACCACACGATCCTCAGGCCTGAAGCCACGCGCGACGACGTGAGACAGGTCTGCGCGGAAGCCCGGAAATTCGAGTTCGCCAGCGTCTGTGTCAACTCCTGCTGGACGAAGTTCGTGGCCGAGGAGGTGCGCGATTCGCCCGTCAAGGTCTGCACCGTAACGGGGTTTCCGCTGGGCGCCGCCAGCACTGCCGCCAAGGTGGCGGAATCCCTCGCCGCTCTGCGGGACGGCGCGCATGAAATCGACATGGTAATCAATATCGGCGCTCTTCGCGGAGGCGAGAGGGACGCCGTCAGATCGGACATCGAAGGCGTGGTGCGGGCCAGCCACAGCCACGGAGCGATCGTAAAAGTCATCATCGAAACGGCTCTGCTGGACGAAGCGGAGAAGATGCTGGCATGCCGGCTGTCGCAGGAGGCTGCCGCGGATTTCGTCAAGACTTCGACCGGTTTCAGCAGATCCGGCGCCACCGTCGCCGATGTCGCGCTGATGCGCCGGACGGTGGGAAATTCCATGGGTGTGAAGGCTTCCGGCGGCATTCGTACGCTCGACGCCCTGAGGGCGATGGTGGCGGCAGGCGCCAACCGGATCGGTTCCAGCTCAAGCGTGCAAATCGTCGAAGAAACCATGCGTGGCGCCGGGACGGGAACGGGACGCGACTGACATGGCGTCGCCTCGTCCCAAACCCGCAGTCAGGTTCCGCGAACGCAGCGAACTGCTCGATTTTCTGCTCGAAGTCGCCACGCTCACGTCGGAAACGCTGGTTCTCGACGAGCTGCTCGCCAATGTTGCGGAAATCGTGCGCCGTGTCATCCCCTACGACCTTTTCGCGATCCTGCTTTTCAATGAAAAGCGGAAAGACCTGCGCATCCGGTACGCCGTCGGCCATCGCGAAGAAGTGGTTCGTAATCTCTCGCTGGCGCTCGGCGAGGGGATCGTGGGGGCGGCGGCGGAAAGCCGGCAACCGGTGCTGGTGACGGACGTCATGGCGGATCCCCGATATCTGAGCGCGTCGGACGTGGTTCGCAGCGAACTGAGCGTGCCGATGATTGCGCGAAAGCGCCTCGTAGGTGTCATCGATGTCCAGTCCACGGGCGCGGGCAACTACAAGAACCACGACCGCGCGATGCTGAGCCTGATTGCGGCCCGCGTCGCGGCGGCGATCGATAATGCCCAGCTCTACCGGCGGGCCGAGCGGCAATACCGGACGATTCGCACGCTCTCGCGGATTTC
>CAZXCO010001108.1:0-3124 GCA_964639095.1 uncultured Solibacteraceae bacterium | reverse complement strand
GTTCTATGGCAGGGCTTCGAGGCTCAATTACTGGAACGGCTGTTCCACGGGCGGACGTCAGGGGTTGATGGAGGCCCAGAAATATCCCGCCGACTTCGACGCCGTCGTCGCCGGCGCGCCGGCCAATCCGCAGACACACCTCCACGCCTGGGACATGATGGTTGCCACTACCGTGCTCCGCGACGACCGGAACTTCCTCACCCGCGGCAAGCTCGAGACCGTGAACAAGGCGGTGCTTGCACAGTGCGACATGCTGGACGGGGTCAAAGACGGGCTGCTGAACGATCCGCGCCGGTGCCACTTCGATCCCTCGGTGCTGCTTTGCAAGGGCGCGGATTCGGACGCGTGCCTGACAGCTCAGCAGGTGGACGCGGTGAAACTGGTCTATTCTGCGGCAAAGAAGAAAGACGGCGAACTGATCTTTCCCGGTAAGGAACCGGGCAGCGAACTGGCCTGGCCCCAACTGAATCCGGCAAAGGCGCCGCTTCCGCTCTCGCAGGGGACATTCCAGTATGCGACTTATCAGAACGCGAACTGGGACTGGCACACGTTCGATCTCGACCGCGATACCGCGGCGGCAGATGAGAAATTCGGGTATGTCAACGCCACGCCCGATCTGGCGGCGTTCAAAGCGCGCGGCGGCAAACTGCTGCTCTACCACGGATGGAACGACCAGTTGATCTCACCCGAAAATACGGTTAATTACTACCTGAGCGTCCTGAAGAAGCTCGGCGGCAAGCAGGATAACTGGATGCGCCTCTACATGGTGCCGGGAATGACGCACTGCCAGGGCGGCCCGGGTCCCGATCAGTTCAACAAAATGGCGGCGATTGAGCGCTGGCGTGAAGCCGGAACGGCGCCGGACCAGATTGTCGCCTATCATGTCTCCGGCAATACCGTCGATATGTCCCGCCCGCTTTGTCCCTATCCGCAGGTCGCGACGTATAAAGGCGTGGGCAGCACCAACGATGCGGCCAGCTTCACGTGCAAAGCGCCGTAGAGAAACCTGGATTTTCAGCGGAGACGACGAATGAAAATTATCCTTCTGCCTCTGGCTCTTGCCACGCTCGCCTGGGCTCAACCCTGTGAGCAACTGAGATCTCTCTCGCTCCCGAACACCACATTCACCACGGTGGAGAACGTCGCTGCCGGCCCGTATAAAGCGCCGGCGCAGGCTGCCGACGGCGGCGGAATCGCCCGGGGCGGAGGCGCGGCGCGCGCGGGCCGCGGCGGAGCGCGCACAGGCCGCGGGGCGGCGCCCATCATTCTGCCGGCTTACTGCCGGGTGGCCGCGACCCGCAAGCCTTCCTCCGATTCCGACATCCGGATGGAAGTCTGGATGCCCGAAAACTGGAACGGCAAAATCGAAGTGGTCGGCAACGGAGGGTGGGCGGGTGTCATCAGCTATGCGGCGATGGCGAACGCGGTGAAGGAAGGTTATGCCGCGGCATCCACAGACACCGGACATCAGGGCGGCAATGGCATGTTTGCGCTCGGGCACCCGGAAAAAATTGTCGATTTCGGCTACCGCGCGGTGCATGACACGGTGGTGCAATCGAAGGCAATTGTCGCGGCTTATTACGGAAAAGGTCCGAAGTATTCTTACTGGAACGGCTGCTCTACCGGCGGCCGGCAGGCACTCGTGGAAGTGACCCGTTATCCCGACGATTTCGACGGCGTGGTGGCGGGCGCTCCCGCCAATCCGCATCTGCATCTGCACGCCTCGAGTGTCGAGCGGGCCATGGAAGAAATGAAGCTTCCGAAAGATGCCGCGCTGTCTCCCGGCAAGATTCAGACGCTGCACCGGACCGTGATGGAACAGTGCGATGCTCTCGACGGCCTGAAAGACGGGCTGGTCAGCAACCCGCACAAATGCAAATTCGATCCCTCGGTATTACTGTGCAAGGGAGCCGACTCCGATCGTTGTCTGACGGCGCCACAGGTGCAACTGGCAAAAGTCGTCTATGCCGATGTGAAGACGAAGAAGGGCGAGACCATCTGGACCGGCTTTGAGCCGGGCGGAGAGTTGCAGTACGCCTCGCTCCGCAACATTCCCGCTCAACCCGGCGGCGGGCTCGACAGCATCCGCATTCTCGGCTATCAGAACGCGGACTGGGACTGGCGCACCTTCGATCTCGATCGCGACGTCGCTCTCGCGGATGAGAAGGCCGGCTTCATCGATGCCCACACTTACGATCTTTCGGCCTTCAAGGCCCATGGGGGCAAGCTGCTGCTCTATCACGGCTGGGCCGATCAATTGATTCCTCCCGGAAACACGATCAACTTCTACAACGGCGTTCTGAAAAAGATGGGCGCGAAGCAGGATGACTGGATGAAGCTTTACATGGTCCCGGGCATGATGCATTGCCAGGGCGGCGACGGTCCGGACCAGTTCAACAAGATGGCGGTCATCGAGCGCTGGCGCGAGTCGGGCACTGCTCCGAAAGAGATCGTGGCTGCGCACGTGAGCGGCGGGACCGTGGACCGGACGCGGCCTCTGTGCGGGTACCCCCAGATGGCGGTTTATAAAGGGACCGGCAGCACGGATGACGCTTCGAACTTCACGTGCAAATTGCCGTAAGATGAGGAAGTCGAGCAAGGAGGAACGATGTCTGATTTCAGGGCGCTCCGGCGCGTTTTCCAGTTCACGGTTGCGGTCGCGGCGTTCATGACCTTCGGATCCGTCATGGCGGCGGATCTCGATGCTTCCGCGATTCACATGACGCTGCCGGACAAGATCCCGTGGAAGATCACAAAAAATGCGGACACCGCGATCCTCGCCGGCGACCCCTCGAAGCCGGGGATCTACGTCGAGCTGACCCGCTGGCACGCCGGCCACATGAGCCGGCCGCACTATCATCCGTATGACCGGTACATCACGGTCCTCTCGGGCACGTGGTGGGTCGGCACGGGAACGAAGTACGATCCCGACAGCACGAAACCGATGCCGGTGGGGAGTTTCGTGACCCATTACGCGAAGGGCATTCACTACGACGGAGCCAAGGACGCCGATTGCGTGATCGAAATCGTGGGCATGGGTCCGGCTACGACCACTTCGGCCGAGGTGAAGTAATTACCTGGAGGCGCGATACCTGCTGCGCTCCGGCGGTAACATTCGCTGCAT
>CAZXCO010001107.1:0-5477 GCA_964639095.1 uncultured Solibacteraceae bacterium | reverse complement strand
CTCAGAGAGGACGATCCCCAGCGACCACGCGTCGAACACAATGTGATGTGCCGAGAGGAGCAGCACATGCCGCGCGTCGCTTCTGCGAAACATGGTTGCGCGGAAGAGCGGCCCGCGAATAAGATCGAACGGCCGGCGATGGGATTTCTCCACCTGCGCCCGCAACTCCTCTTCGCTCCATTGGAAGGCGTCTACGCGCTCAAGACAGGGCTGAGGCACGCTGCCGGTCCGTTGCCGCGGCCCGTCGGCGGCCAGCACGAGTGTCGACCGCAGCATCGGATGCCGCTCCAGCACGTTTCGAAGCGAGCGCTCGAAACGATCTTCGTCGATTTCAGATGACAGACGAACGCAGAAAGCGACGTTGTACGCCGTGTTTTCAGGTGCGAGTTGATGCAGAAACCACAGCGCTTCCTGTCCGGACGAAAGCTCGAAGGGCGCCCGGCTTGCACCAGCAGCCTTTCGCAGCAAATGGGCAAGCAACTCCCGTCTGGCCTCCGTGTCCATTGCTGCGAGTCCGGCGTTGCTCTGCTCACGAGACATCTCGTCGCTCTCCGGGCTTTGCGATGTCATAGGCGATTGCATGATTTAGTGGGCCTTGACGGCGGCAAACCTTCGCGTCGGCAAGACTGGCGCCAATGCATGTTCCGCCATTTCCGATTGCGGGACCAGGATTCCTCCGAAAACGCAGGTCTCCGATCGATCCACACACGCCCCTTCCCCCCGACGCGCCGCGCCCGGCGCGAGTGACCCGTAGGCAATTCTGTAACCAGAATGCGGTGGTCTGAAAGCCGGGTCCGTAGTTTGCATGTGCGCCAGCCGATTTCCATGACCGGCAGACTCGGCGAACCAGGCTTCTGCAGCACAATCAGACCAGGCGCGTCGTAATTGCAGTAGAAAAATTGGGAAAGTAGTAGAAATTTAGGCAAACGTTCCTGTTCAACCAACGAGCCCCCGAGCGCGGGCGCCATGCTCTGTTCGAGCCATGGCCCGCGGGGGCCAAAGATGTTCGCTCCCGGCACTTACCGCGCATCGAGTGCCGTCGCAAACCGCATATGGCGCGGCCCTCGAAACTGAGGGATTCATTGCGATCTCGTGGCATTCAAACTGCACTAAAGGGAAGTTTACGGAAGGCAGGACCCGGAGGAGGCCGTAGCGCGCGTCTTCAGGATTCGGGGGATCGCAGGTCACCAGGAGCGTCGACCATTCCGAATTCCCCGGACAAGCTACGGATCAACTGTCGAATCCGAAGGTTGGAGGATGCACGAACACGATATCGAGTCCATATCGTTCACCGGAGGAGAGTATCCGGATTCTGAGCCCGCCGGATCTTTGCGCGAACCAGTTGCCATCACAGGAATTGGCTGCCGTTTTCCGCGCGGGACCGCCGGCCCGGATTCGTTTTGGCGGCTGCTGAAGACCGGGGTGGACGCCATCGGTGGCATTCCTCCCGATCGCATCAGCGTCGACGAGTATTACGACCATAAACCGGCCGTCCCAGGGAAAATGAATACCCGCTGGGGCGGATTCCTCGACGAGATCGATAAATTCGACGCCGCCTTTTTCGGCGTGAGTCCGCGCGAAGCCGAGCGAATGGATCCGCAGCAGCGTCTGCTGCTCGAGGTGGCCTGGGAGGCATTGGAAGATGCCGGACAACCACCGGACCGCCTCGCGGGCAGCATGACGGGAACCTTCATCGGCCTTTGGTTGAACGATTACGAGAGCCGGCTGTTTGCCGATCCCGCCGGGGTCGATTTTTATATGACGACCGGCACCGGCCGTTATTCGGCGTCCGGGCGCCTTTCTTATTTCCTGGGATTGGAGGGCCCGAGTTTAACAATCGATACTGCCTGCTCTTCATCGCTGGTAGCGGTCCACCTGGCATGTCAAAGCCTGCGAAACGGCGAGTGTTCTTTAGCGCTGGCGGGAGGCGCCAACCTGATCCTGCAGCCTCATATATCGATCGCTTACTCACAATCGGGAATGATGGCGCCCGACGGGCGCTGCAAGTTCGCGGATGCGGAGGCCAACGGATACGTTCGCAGCGAGGGCGCGGGCATTGTGGTTTTGAAGCCGCTCGCGAGCGCTGTGCGCGATGGCGATCCCATTTATGCGGTGATTCGAGGCAGTGCCGTCAACAATGACGGTCATACGAGCGGCTACATGACGACGCCGTCACGCGAAGGTCAGCAGCGGATGCTGCGCCTGGCGTACCGCGCTGCCGGGATATCTCCCGGGCAAGTCCAATATGTCGAGGCGCATGGCACGGGTACCGCCGCCGGCGATCCGGTGGAAGTGACCGCTCTTGGGAACGTGCTCTCGTCCGGGCGTCCCGCGGGAAGCAGTTGTTACATCGGCTCGGTCAAGACCAACATCGGGCACACCGAAGGAGCTGCTGGCATCGCCGGGCTCATCAAGACGGCGCTGGTGCTGAAACACCGCGTGATCCCGCCGAATCTTCATCTGCGGAATCTCAATCCCGTCATCCCGTGGAACGAGTACCCGCTCCTCGTTCCGCGCGAAGCGGTGCATCTGCAGGATGCCGGGCCGGTGGTCGCTGGCGTCAGTTCCTTCGGCATAGCCGGGACCAACGCGCACGCCGTGCTGACCGAGGCTCCGCGGCGCGCGGAAGGAAAGCAGGAGCATCACGCCGCAGCGTGCGTGCTGCCGCTCTCGGCCCGTTCTCCGGAGGCGCTGGCCGCGCTCGCCTCTGCGTATGTTTCAAGGCTCGACGAAGCGAACGGAGATTCGCTCTATGACGTCTGCCACACCGCCGCCCTGCGGCGCAGTCATCATGAACATCGCCTTGCGGCCGCCGCAGGCAGCCGCGCGCAAATGCGTGGGGCGCTCGAGGCCTTTCTGCGGAAAGAGAGCCCTTCGGGAGTGTCGGCCGGCAGGGCCGGGTTGGAGCCGAATCTCAGGATTGTATTCGTGTGCCCGGGACAAGGGTCGCAGTGGGCGGGAATGGGTCGCCAACTCCTGCGCGAGGAGCCGCTTTTCGCCGCATGGATCGAGCGCTGCGAGCAGGCGCTGCGGCCGTACGCAGACTGGTCTCTCCACGAGCAGTTACACCTTGATCCCGGCGCGGCGGGATACCGGCTGAACGATATCGATGTCATTCAACCGAGCCTCTTCTCGATTCAGATCGCGCTGGCCGCCTTGTGGCGCTCGTGGGGAGTGGAACCCGATGCCGTCGCAGGTCACAGCATGGGAGAGGTAGCGGCGGCCTTTCTGGCAGAGTCGTTGAGCCTTGAGGATGCCGCACGCGTGATCTCTACCCGCAGCCGGCTCATGAGGCGGTTAAGCGGCCAGGGCGCCATGGCCATGGTGGCGCTTACGATGGACCAGGCTCGCCAGGAGCTGGCGGGCTTCGAAGACCGCGTCTCCGTCGCGGCGGC
The DNA here is from genome assembly GCA_964639095.1 of uncultured Solibacteraceae bacterium. Taxonomy (GTDB): domain Bacteria; phylum Acidobacteriota; class Terriglobia; order Bryobacterales; family Bryobacteraceae; genus BOG-234. The sequence continues at coordinate 2,082 of CAZXCO010001107.1, read as the reverse complement.
CAACAGCCCGCGCTCTACTGTGCTTTCGGGAGATCCGCGAGCGCTCGAAACGATTCTGAAAAGGCTTGAAGCACGTAACGTTTTCTGCCGCTCCGTGAAGGTTGATGTCGCCTCGCACAGTCCGCAGGTGGACGTTCTGACCGGCGAGCTCGTTGACGAACTCGAAGGCATTGAGGCGCGCCGGCCGGCAATGGCGATGTATTCGACGGTGACCGCGCAGCGCGTTGAAGGAGAATCGCTCGACGCGCACTACTGGGCACGGAACCTGCGCCGTCCGGTACTGTTTTCCAAAACCGTCCAGAAGCTGGCGGCGGACGGCTGCACACTATTCATAGAGCTCAGTCCGCACCCCGTGTTGACGGCGGCCATCGAAGAGACTGCGCAACAGACGAGCCTGAAACTCTATCCCGTTGCTTCGCTCGAAAAGGAAAAAGACGAGCAGGTGAGCTTGCGCAGCTCGCTCGGCCGGCTCTACACGATCGGCTATCCCGTGGACTGGACGCGAGTCTTCCCGGCTCCGGGCAGATTTGTTCCGCTGCCGGCCTACCCCTGGCAGCGCCAGCGGTTTTGGTTTGAAGCAAAACCCCGGCAGACGGCAAGCGCCGGGGACGCGCTGCTCGTGCCCGGCGGGGTGCACCCGCTGCTTGGTGTTCGCCTGCCGCAACTGGCATCGCAGCCGGAAAGCATCGTCTGGCAGAAGCAACTCGCTGCCGGATCGGGACTGCTCACGGAGACTACCTGTTTCGAGATGGCCTCGGCGGCTGCGGCTGCGGCATTCGGGCCGAAACTGCATGGTGTATCCGTTCGGAACTCCGATACGCTGCCAGGAACAGCACTCAGCGCGGGAGGCGAGATGCAATCCATCCTGGATGTTTCGTCGCACGGCGCCTCACTCTTCCAGTTATTTGCGCGAACTGGTGGGCGCGAGACCGAGTGGAAGCGTCTCGCTTCGGCTGAGATCGAGCGCGGCGAAGCGGAAGCGGACTGGTGTTACGATCTCGTCTGGAAGCCGAAGACTCTCGAACGCAGTACTGCCGCCGAAGCGCCGGTGGGGCGTTGGCTCATTTTTGCCGACCGGTCCGGACGCGGCGCCGCCACGGCAACTGCGTTAGCCGCACGCGGCCAGGATTGCGTGCTTGTCTTTGCTGGCGAAGCGTTCGAGAGGCAAGGGCCAGCGCGGTTCTCGATCGTCCCCGGCAATGCGGACCATTTCCGGCAACTTCTCAGCAGAGTTGCCGAAGGAAGCCGGCAGCCATGCCTCGGCATCGTTTATTTCTGGGGTTCGGATTGGCCGGAGCACGCATGCGAGGGCGTTCTGACGCTGGTGCAGTCGCTCGTCAGAACGGAATGGAAAACCAAACCGCCGCGCCTCTGGATCGTCACCACCGGAGCTCAGGCAGTCGAGCCGGGGGACGGATCTGCACTCGGGCTCGAGCAGGCGCCTTTGTGGGGCCTGGGACGAGTAGTCGGTCTCGAACATCCGGATTTGTGGGGCGGTTTGCTCGATCTCGCGGCTGCCGGCGGAGCGGTCGAAGGTCTTTGCGAGGAACTGCTCGCTTCTGATCGCGAAGATCAGGTCGCGCTGCGCCCGGCCGGACGCTACATTCTCCGGCTCGAACGGTCCCGTCCCGCCGCCGTCAAAAAATCGTTTCGGGTGTCGCCCGACGGAACCTGTCTCATCACCGGTGGCCTCGGAAATCTTGGACTCCATCTCGCCCACTGGCTCATAGCTCACGGCGCGCGGCATCTGGTTCTGACGAGTCGCACCGGGCTCCCGGATCGCTCCACCTGGGCGTCGGTTCCCGGCGAAACGGTCACAGGAGCACGCATCGCGGCGATCCAGGATCTGGAAGCGTGCGGCGCCACTGTTTACGTCGCAAAAGCCGATTCCGGCAGTCGCCGCGAAATGGCAGAGCTGTGGCATGAATTGAAAGCTCACCATCCACCTGTACGGGGAATCATTCACGCGGCAGGCACACTCCGCTCGTGTGATGTCGCCGATCTCGAGATGCATGAGTTTCGGGAAGCGCTCCGCTCGAAGGTGACCGGCGCCGCGCTGCTCCATGAATTTACGCAATCGGG
>CAZXCO010001106.1:0-4041 GCA_964639095.1 uncultured Solibacteraceae bacterium | reverse complement strand
GCTCGACCTTACCGTCGAGCGCAATGCTTACGGGCGCCAGATCGACAGCCGCGTCGCACACATTCACCCGGGCCCGGATTTCGAGAAGCGGGCAGGCGCGGGCGATATGGAGGCAGTGTTCATCCGCGCTCCCATCATTCGCCGCGCCGGCCCAGGCGTCAGAGTTTTGGCACAATATGAAGGTGACCCGGTATTGGTGGAACAAGGGCGCCATCTGGTCGCAACATTTCATCCTGAGCTCACCCAGGATTCGCGGGTACACAAGCTATTCGTAAACAAGCTCTGAAACGGGTCCTTTTTGTGTGTATCGGCAATGCCTGCCGCAGCCCCATGGCGGCGGGCTTTGCCAACCACTACGGCGGCGACGTGCTGATCGCGTCCAGCGCCGGTCTCGCGCCGACTCAGGCCGTACCCGTTCATACCGTTCTCGCCATGCAGGAAATGAACGTCGATGTTTCGAAGCATGTGCCGCGGCGCTATGAACCGTTCGAGGGTCTGGAAAGCGATATCGTGGTCAATATGGCCGGATTCAGGCTGCCTGGCCCGCCGCCGAAGGAACTTGTCGAGTGGCAGGTGACTGATCCTTACGGCGCGACAATCGACGTATATCGAAGCACGCGCAACGATCTGGAGCAGCGCGTGATGCGTCTGATTCTGGAATTGCGGCGGAAATCCCGGCGGTAAACACGCCCGTGCCGCACCCGCGAATCTCAACTGCGGCATTTACCGGCGCCAGACCGGTATTCGCCGAATAACCGCTGAATTCCGCGCTTCCGGCCTTTACGATCGGAATCGAGGTACAGCAAATGAGACTTTCTTATTCCGGTCAGGTCGCTCTTCCTCTCATCCTGATTCTGGCCGGCGCGCTTTTCCTGATCGGCCATTTCGGCATTGTCCACATCGCCCGATACTGGGATCTGTGGCCCGTCGCGCTCATCGCCCTCGGGCTTGAGGAACTCTACTTCTGGGCGACATCCGGAGAAGATCGATGAACGGCGCGCGCGGGCGGCGCGGCAGCCTCCTTGCGCTGGTCCTCATCCTGGCGGGCGCGCTTCTGTTTCTGGATAATCTGGACATCCTGCCCATCGGGAATCTCCGTGCTTACTGGCCGGTCTGGATGGTCATCCTGGGAATCTTTATTTTCGACCGGCGGCGAAGCGTGGTCGCCACGGTCTGGGCGGTCGCTCTCGCGGCCTGCGGGATCCTGCTGATTCTCGGCAATCTCGGCATTCTTCATGTCACGGGGGATATCATATGGCCCATTCTCCTGATTGCGCTCGGCGCGATTCTGCTTCTGCGGCCGCCCCATGTCTCGGACTGGCGTTCTCGCCTCCGTAACGCGGCGCTGGAGCGGCGCAGGCGCCGCTGGGGCGCCGCAGAGCGGCCGGGCCGGAACACGCCGTTCTCCGGGAACGCCATCAACGAAGCGGTGGTGTTCGGTTCCCTGAACAGACGTGTGGATACACCGCAGTTCGAAGGCGGCAAACTGGACGCCGTGTTCGGCTCGATCGAACTCGACCTCTCGGGCGCGGCCATTTCGAATGCGGAGCGCCGGGCCGAGATCGAGTTGAACGCGGTCTTCGGAGGCATCGAGGTGACCGTTCCGCCCACGTGGAAGGTCGTAATGACCGCCACCGCCGTTTTCGGCGGATGTGATAACAGTACGCTTCCGCCACGACCCGAGCCCGGATTCGAGCCCGTGACGCTGGTGGTTTCGGGCGAGGCTGTCTTCGGGGGCATTACGATTCAGAACTGAACGGGCGCATGCATCCGATCCTTCAAAGCTGGAAGTCCTGGCTCCTCTATGTCGCGGTATGGGCGCCGCTGGGGGCGATACTCGGGCTGCTGATCTCGGTTGCGGGATCTCTGACCGCGATCGAGACCGCTGCGGTTATCGTTCCTGTGACGGCGATTCTGGCGCTCGTGTGCCTGTCGCCCTGGTATGCCTGCCGCGCTCTGCCGCTGAAATCCACCAGCGCGGCTCGATTGCTCGGCCAGCATGTGCTCGCCGCCGTGGTCGTTTCGGGCGCACTGCTGTTTGTCGCGAGAGTGCTGGTGAACAGCCTCTCGGGGGTGCTGCCCGGGCTGGGCGAGCACTTTCCGGCCGCGAGCCCGGTCCTCGCGGCAATGGTGGCCATGATCTATCTGCTCTCGATTGCCATGCACTATGTGGTGATCGAGGCGCAGACTTCGCGACGCTCGGAACTTCTGGCGCGCGAGGCGCAGTTGCGGGCGCTGAAGGCGCAGGTCAATCCGCACTTTCTGTTCAACAGTCTGAACTCGATCAGCGCCCTGACCGCGGGCGACGCCATGCGGGCACGGGAAATGTGCATTCAACTGGCGGACTTCCTGCGCACTTCCCTCCGGCTCGGCGAGCGCCCGTCCATTCTCTTCCGTGAGGAAATGGAGCTGACCCGCATGTATCTTGGGGTGGAGCAGGTCCGGTTCGGGCAGCGGCTACGTGTGGCGATGGACGTGGAGCCCGCCTGCGAGGAGTGCGAAGTGCCCGCGCTTGTGGTTCAACCGCTTGTCGAGAATGCGGTCAAGCACGGCATTGCGCTGATCGGCGAAGGCGGGGAGATCCTGATGCTGGGCCGGCGGGTGAAGGAAGGGCTGCGGTTTACCATCGAAAATCCCTACGATCCGCTGGCTCCCGCAAGCCGCAGCGGGATCGGCCTGGCGAATGTCCGACAGCGGCTCGAAGCCCGGTATGGAAAGGCCGCGCGCCTCGAAGTGGAAGCCAGTGACGACATCTATCGTGTGACGATGACCCTGCCGGTGAAAACATCATGAAAGTCGTAATCGCGGATGACGAAGAACTCGCGCGCCGGATCCTGCGCGAGTATCTCGGGAACGAACCGGATATGGAGATCGTGGCCGAATGCTCCAACGGCTTCGAGGCGGTGAAGGCGATTGCCGAATTCGAGCCCGACGCGATCTTCCTCGATGTCCAGATGCCGAAACTCGACGGTTTCGAGGTGCTGGAACTGATCGACCGCCGGGTTGCGGTGGTCTTTGTGACGGCATTCGATCAATACGCGATGCGGGCGTTCGACTCCGCAGCGGTCGACTATCTGCTCAAACCTTTCAGTCTCGATCGTTTTCGCACTGCGCTCGAAAAGCTCAGGCGGCACGCGGGGGAAACCCGTCCGGCCTCGCTGGCGGCGGAACTGGGGAATGCGGCGCGCCCGGCCGGTGAATATCTCGAGCGCATCGTCGTCCGGGACGGCACGCGCATCCATGTGATTCCGGCCGGCAAACTCGATTATGCGGAGGCGCAGGACGACTACGTCGCACTGCGCAGCGAGGGCAAAACCTGGCTCAAGCAGCAGACCATCGCCAGCCTGGAAGCCGCGCTTCACCCGAGGCGGTTTATCCGGATCCACAGAAGTTTTCTCGTGAACATCGAACGGATCACGCGTCTCGAGCCAAACACAAAAGATACCTGGATTGCCGTGCTGGCTGACGGAACGCGCATTCCGGTGAGCCGCGCCGGTTATACGCGATTCAAGTCCCAGATGGCGACGTGAGGGGCGCAGGAAAGTGTGACAGTGCGAAATGTTAATCGCCGGATGAGACGGCGCCGCGGGCGATCTCAGCCACCGAGTCGGTCAGTTCGCGCGCCTCGGCATCGGTCAGCTTCTTCCCGCCCTTTTTCACATAGAACACGTCGATGGCTTTCTTCGCTTCGGTATCGACAAGCACCACCTCGATGCTGCCGCCGCAGCGCGAGATCAACGAGGAAACATCGTAAAGCAGCCCGGGCCGGTCCTGCGTGATCAGCTCGATGAGCGTGGCGGAAGGGGAGGCCTCGTTGTCGAAGCTGGCACGCGCTGCCGCGAGCGCGTGCGCGTCGGGCTTCACGCGGGGACGGCGCGCGAGAAGCTGGTCCACGCTGACTTCCGCTTTGATCGCCTTCATCACGGTCCGGCTGACGTGATTCGCCTCGCCCGGATTCAGTTCGAGAGTGCGTGAAGGATCGGCAAACACGAAGGTATCGATGATTCGGCCGTGGACGTTCGAAAACGCCTCTGCCTTGAG
>CAZXCO010001105.1:0-3921 GCA_964639095.1 uncultured Solibacteraceae bacterium | reverse complement strand
GGCGGACGGGCAGGTGATGTTCATCTTTATCCTGGCTGTCGCTGCCGCCGAAGTCGCTGTCGGACTGGCTCTGGTTTTACAGGTTTACTATCGGTTCCGGTCTTTGGACGTGGATGCGCTGAGCTGGATGAAAGGCTGATCGATGGGTCTGTTGTGGTTAATTCCGGCTTTGCCGTTCGCGGGCGCAGCGTTGCTCATTCTCTTCGGCTCGCGGCTGTCACATCGAAGCGCGGGGATTGCGGGCGTTGGGTCCATCGGCCTTTCAGCGCTCGTTACGGCGATTGTCGGTTATTCCTTCGTGACGGCGCCTCCCCCCGGGCACGCCTATCCGCAGGTTCTGTGGACGTGGGTAGACGTGGGAAACTTCCAGCCGGAAATCGGCCTGTATCTGGATGCACTGTCGCTGACGATGATCTCAGTGGTCACTTTTGTTGGATTTCTGATCCACCTCTACTCAACCGAGTTCATGAAGGAAGACGAAGATTTCAGCCGCTTCTTCGCTTACATGAATCTGTTTGTCGGGTCGATGCTCGTGCTGGTGCTGGGAAACAATCTTCTGCTTCTCCTGCTTGGCTGGGAAGGTGTCGGATTGTGCAGTTACCTGCTGATCGGCTTCTGGTATAAGGTCCCGGCGAACGGCACGGCTGCACAAAAAGCGTTCATAGTGACCCGAGTCGGTGACACCGCCATGATGGTGGGGTTGTTTCTGCTGTTCACACAGCTGGGCACGCTGCGGATTCAGGACCTGATGCAGCGCGCCAGCCAGCAGTGGTCCGGGGGATCGGCCTGTGCCGTAGTCGCGGCCCTGTTGCTGCTGGGCGGCGCCATGGGTAAGTCGGCTCAGCTTCCGTTGCAGGTATGGCTGCCGGACGCCATGGCAGGCCCGACGCCGACCAGTGCGCTCATCCACGCCGCGACCATGGTCACCGCCGGCGTGTATCTGATCGCGCGCACGCACGTTCTTTTTGCACTGGCGCCCGCCGCGCAGTTCGCTGTCGCGATTACGGGTGCGGCGACTCTGCTGCTGGCCGGGTTCAGCGCTTTGACGCAGCACGATATCAAACGCATACTCGCCTACTCGACGGTCAGCCAGATTGGTTACATGTTTCTCGCGCTCGGTGTGGGAGCGTGGCAGGCGGCCATGTTCCACTTCGTGACACATGCTTTTTTCAAGGCGCTGCTGTTTCTAGCCTCCGGCGTGATCATCGGAGCCCTTGACGAGGAGCACAGCATCTTCAGGATGGGCGGGCTGCGCAGACAACTGCCGGTCGCTTTCTGGACCTTCCTTGCCGGAGGTTGCGCACTGGCTGGCCTGCCGTTCATCAGCGCCGGCTATTTCAGCAAGGACCTGATCATCTGGGATGCCTGGTCAGCACAGGGCGGCCATCCGGCATTCTGGATTGCCGGAATGGCTGGCGCGCTGCTGACGTCTCTGTCTACATTCCGGATCATCTTCCGCGTATTTTTCGGCGCCGTGATAACGCCGGTGACCAAAAAGCCCGGCTATCGAATGAAGGCTCCACTGGCGGTCCTCGGTTTCCTCGCAGTTGTCGGCGGATACTTAAAAACCCCTTTACTGACTTTTTTGCATTCGGCATTGCCGAACACATTCGAGGTGCACCGGCCCGGCCTTAGTGAGTCGGAATCAGAGGTGCTGGCCGGACTTGTGTTTCTCATCGGTCTTTATTTCGCATATCTCTTCCATCTGCAAAAGCGATCTCTTGCCGACTGCCTGGTTTCGAACTCATTCGGCCGCCGGCTGCACCAATGGTGGTTTGCCGACTGGGGGTTCGACTGGATATACGACAAAGCCTTCGTGCAGCCCTTCATCTTTCTCGCGAACGTGAACAAGCGGGATTTCGTCGATGCGGTTTACACCGGAATCGCTGATCTGACGGAATACTCCTGGCGCCTGTTGAGCGGCACCGAAAGCGGCCGCGCCCGCTGGTATGCGGCGGCAATGGCTGCCGGATCGGTTCTTTTCGTAGCGATGGTCTTATTCTTATGAACCTGCTACTGATAATCGTCGTGCTTCTTCTCGCCGGCATCGTGGCGGCAATCGCTGCGCACTGGAGCGCCCAACTGCCTCGCTGGGTCTCGCTGGCCGGGCTTGCCATAGACATTCTTCTGGCCGCGCGGCTATGGACCGATCGCCCCGCGAATAGCCGGTGGTTCGCCGAAGTGGACTACAACTGGGCACCGGCATTTGGCATCCATTTTCATCTGGCGGCGGATGGCCTTAGCTTGCTCCTGCTGATACTGACCTTTTTCCTTGGCATCATCTCTGTGCTCTGCTCCTGGTCGGAGATCCGCGAAAGAGTCGGCTTCTTTCACTTCAACCTGATGTGGGTATTGGCCGGGATCGCGGGAGTATTTCTGGCAGTCGACCTGTTCCTGTTCTACTTTGCGTGGGAGTTGATGCTGGTCCCGATGTACTTTCTTATCGTGATCTGGGGGCACGAACGGCGCGTTTATGCAGCCACCAGGTTCTTCCTGTTCACGCAGTGCAGCGGGCTGCTGATGCTGCTCTCCATCCTCGCGCTCTACTTCATGCACCATCAAGTCACCGGCGTTTATACCTTCGAGTATGCGGAACTGTCAGGCACCCCGCTGAGTCCATTCACTCAACTGTGTGTCATGCTCGGCTTCTTTGTGGCTTTCGCAGTGAAGCTGCCAGTGGTTCCTTTCCATACGTGGCTGCCCGATGCCCATACTGAAGCGTCGACCGCCGGCAGTGTGATCCTCGCAGGGCTGTTATTGAAGACGGGTGGGTACGGATTACTGCGCTTTGTCGTCCCGCTCTTTCCCGACGCCGCTCGCGCCTTCACGCCTGTGGCACTTTCGCTCGCGGTAATCGGCATTATTTACGGCGCCGTGATGGCGTTCGCACAAACCGACCTCAAGCGGATGGTCGCCTATACGAGTGTCAGCCACCTGGGCTTTGTGCTCCTCGGTGTCTTCTCCTGGAACCCTCTCGCCCTCGAGGGGGCAGTCATGACGATGATTTGCCACGGGCTGAGTACGGGCGCGCTTTTTGTGCTGGTCGGCGGCTTACAGGAGCGTCTGCACACGCGAGACATTGACAGGATGGGCGGAATCTGGACGGCAGCGCCGCGTTTGAGCGCCGCCGCACTCTTCTTCAGCCTGGCCTCTCTTGGCCTGCCGGGCCTGGGCGATTTCGTCGGAGAGTTTCTGGTTTTGCTCGGCAGCTACAAAGTAAATATCCCACTGACGGTCGTTGCAAGCCTCGGAATCCTTACCTCGACTTTCTACGCCCTGCGCATTATGCAGAGGGCATTCTTCGGTCCCGAGGCGCATGCGTGGCAGATTGCAGATCTTGGCTTCCGCGAGGGGCTTATGACAGGAGCGATGATCCTGGGTCTGCTATGGCTCGGGATGTTTCCCCGACCGGTGCTCAAGACCTTCGCGCCGGCGATGGAATCGCTACAGCATTATGCAGGAGGCCTGAACAGGTGAACACGTCCGCCACACTGGCTCTATTGCCGCTTCTCCTGCTTGCGGGCTCATCTGTTGTCGTCATGCTGGCTATCGCGATCAGACGCAGCCATGCGCTCACAGCCACCCTGACGCTTGCCGGACTCGCGTGTTCCTTCGGATCGATTTTTGTCGCAGCGAACCACGTCCCACGGCAGGTTACCTCGCTGCTGGTCATCGATTCATACGCCCTCTTTTATATGGGCCTGATTGTCGCTACCGCAGCGGCCGTCACCGTGTTCTCCTGGTCATACTTCGACAATCAACCGGGCCAACGAGAGGAGTTGTATCTGCTTCTGCTCATCTCGACGCTCGGTTGCGCGACGTTGGCGGCGAGCGTCCACCTGATTTCCTTTGTCCTCGGACTTGAGATCCTGAGCGTCTCACTATACGCCATGGTGGCGTATTTTAAGGATCTTGAACGGG
>CAZXCO010001104.1:0-4505 GCA_964639095.1 uncultured Solibacteraceae bacterium | reverse complement strand
CCGCCTTCGCCGCCGGACTGCTCTGCTGCGCCATGGCCGGCGCGGCCTATCTCGCGCCGCTCGGGATTCCCGGAGTTTATCTCGCGCGGATCCTGCAGGGATTCGGCGAAGCCTTCCTTTACACCGGAGCCGCGACATGGGCAGTCGAACTGGCGGGAGTCCACCGCAGCGCGCAGGCGCTCGGGTACGTCAGCAGCGGCATCTGGGGCGGCATGTCGGCCGGGCCCGTGCTCGGCGCCTGGGTCGGGTCATTCGCGCACGCGGCTGCCATTCAGACGCTGCTGGCGCTCATGGCCTTCGCGCTGCTCGCGCCTGTGCCCGAACGTTTCAAACCGCAGGCTCGCCGCGCGAAGCGCAACTGGCTGCCCCGCTCCATCATCCTGCCCGGGATCGCCGTCGGATTCGTCAACGTCCACTACCCCGTGATTACGGGCTTCCTCATTCTGCATCTGGCCCGACACGGAAATTCGGGACCGGCCGCCTTCACCGCCTACGCGGTCGTCATCCTGTTCTCCCGCTTCTTTCTCGGAAGTCTGCCCGACCGGGTGCATCCGCGGCTCACCTACTACGCGGGCGTGGCGGCGATGACGGCGGGAATGCTGGCGCTCGCGGCTGGTCCACCGCCGCTGGCCGCTATCGGCGCTGCCGCCGTTCTCGGATTCGGGTTTTCGTTCCCCTGGTCGTCCGTAGTGTCGATGGTGCTGCGCCAGACGCCGGACGGCGATCACGGTTCAGCCGTCGGGATCCTCGGCGCGTTCTACGATCTGTTCGTCGGCATCGGATCGTTTGCCGCGGGCGCCGTGTCGAACCGGCTCGGCTACTCCGCGGCGTTTGAGATGGCGGCCGTCGCACTGGGCGCAGCCGCCATAGTGGGCTGGTTTCTGTTCGCGGCCTCGCGGCCCGGAGCGGCCCGGCCCGGCGCCGCGATGGCCGAAAGCGCCTGAGCGGACGCCCCGGGGGCGGGTCTTACACAGCCCGGCTCAGAACCCGGTTCAAGCGTTGCACGAACACGCCGGGGTTATCCACCGGCAGGCCTTCGATCAGCATCGCCTGCTCCAGCAGAAGCCAGGACGCATCGTTGATCAAGGACTCGTCCGTCGCCGCCTGCAACTTCTTCACGATCTCGTGGTCCGGGTTGATCTCGAGCGTCGGCTTCATCGAAGGAAGCTGGCTCTGCCCCATCGCGCGCAGCATCTGCTGCATCTGCATGGATGGTTCGTCTTCGTCCGACACGATGCACGACGGGCTGTCGGCCAGCCGCACCGACGCTTTCACGTCCTTCACCTTGTCGCCCAGGGCGCCCTTGATCTTTTCGAGCAGCGGCTTCAGTTCCTCGCTCTTGTCCTTCGCGGCGTCGGCTTCGTCCTTCAGGTCCTCGCCCGCCGAACTCTTGTTCACGGCCTTCAGTTCGATGTCCTGATACTTGTCGATCCCGCCGAACACAAGCTCGTCGAAGTCATCGTCGAGAATCAGCACCTCGATATCCTTCTTCCGGTAAATTTCGAGAAGAGGCGAGGTGCGCAGCACATCCGCCGCGCCCCCCGTGATGTAGTAAATGCCCTTCTGGCCTTCCTTCATCCGCGACTTGACCTCCGCCAGACTGGTCCAGCCGTCGGCCTTCGTCGACTTCACACGCACGAGTTCGAGCAGAGTGTCGCGATTGCCGAAATCACTGTAAAGACCTTCTTTCAGCAGCCGGTTGTACTCGCCGATAAACTTCACGTACTCTTCGGGCTTCCCTTCCGCGATCGATTTCAGCTCCGAAAGCACCTTCTTTACGCTTGCCGTCCGGATATTGTTCAGGACCCGATTCTGCTGCAGGATCTCGCGGCTGACGTTCAGCGGCAGATCTTCGCTGTCGATAATGCCGCGTAGAAAACGCAGGTATGAGGGCAGCAGTTCCTTCGAATCGTCCATGATGAATACGCGCCGCACGTACAGCTTCACGCCCGGCTTGTAGTCCACGTGGTAAAGGCCCATGGGCGCCTTCGACGGAACGTAAAAGAGCGTTGTGTACTCCAGGGTTCCCTCGGCCTTCGTATGGAACCAGAAGAGCGGATCTTCCCAGTCGCCCGAGATCGTCTTGTAGAGCTCTTTGTAATCCTCGTCCTTCAGTTCGCTCTTCGGCCGCCGCCACAAAGCGCTCGCGGAGTTGATCTGTTCGGTGGCGCGCTTTTTGACGGACTTCTTTTCCGTTTCATCCCATTCGCTCTTCTCCGCGGTCAGATAGATCGGAAAAGCGATATGGTTGGAATATTTCTTGACGATGTCGCGCAGCTTCCAGCCGTTGGCGTATTCCCTGCCCTCTTCGTTGAAGAACACCTTGACCGTGGTCCCCTGCGAGTCACGCTCGGCGGGCTCGATCTCGAAGCCGTTCTTTCCGTCGCTCGTCCATCGCCACGCGTGTTCCTCCGCGGCCTTGCGAGAGATGACCTCCACGCGGTCGGCAACCATGAACACGCTGTAGAAGCCCACGCCGAACTGTCCGATCAGATTGGAGTCGCGTTTGGCGTCGCCCGTCAGGCTGGAGAGGAAATTCTTTGTGCCCGAACGCGCGATCGTGCCCAGATGCTCGACGAGGTCCTCGTCATTCATGCCGATCCCGTTGTCGGCCACCGTCAGGGTGTGCTGTTCCTCGTCCAGATCCAGGTCGATGCGCGGCTCGAACGCGAGAGACTTGTAAGGATCCTCGGTGAGCGTCAGATACTTGAGCTTGTCCAGCGCGTCGGAAGCGTTCGACACCAGCTCGCGCAGAAAAATCTCCGGATGGGAATAGAGGGAATGAACAATCAGGTGGAGTAACTGATTGACCTCTGTTTGAAATTCTCGTTTGGACATGAATTATCGATAATCGATTTTAGTATCCAGGTCTCAATCGCCTCGCCGGGGACGAGACGCACCAGACGAAAAAAGGCGTCGGACGGTTGGACCGCCGGCGCCCCCAACAGTCTTCTGAATTCCGCCGAACGTTTCCTCGCTATTGCGGACCCCGGCCGCGTCGCCCGCTTCCGCCCCGACCGCCGCGCCCGCGCCCCTGCTGGATCGTATAACCGGCCGGGACTACGAACAGCGACCCGCTCGGTTCCGTTTGCGCGATGTTCGTCAGTTCCATATCGCTCGTGCCCGTCCGCGGGTCGGAAAGCTTGATCTCCACCGGCACGTTCAACTCCGTCGAAACCCAGGTGATCCGCACCACCTGAATCGCCTGCGCGTTCCCGATCGCTCCGGCGGGAATCGTTTCGGTGATCTGCGTGCCCTTGGCCTGCACGCCGTTGATCACCTGCGTCCCCAGATCCATGGTTGTCGTATTGGGACGCGCGGGAGGCGTTCGCCTCGGCGGCCGGTTCAGCTTCGGCAAAGGAAACTGCCGGGCGACCATCGTCGAGGAGTCCAGAACGTACTGATAGCCCCCCACGGGATCGAAGATGGTGATCCGCATGAACGGCGCCTTGCCCGATCCCTCCCGGGGGGTGATGGTCTCTTCGGTCCGGATGCGGCCCTGGCTATCCCGGTAAACGTTCCATTGCTGCTTCGTGGATATCTGGTTGCCGTCGGCGAGGCGGTCCGCCCGCTCGAGCGTTTCCAGCGCAGAGTAAGGCGCTCCTGTCACGGGCGTTCCCGACCCCGGCCCTGCCCCGAGAATCCCGGGTCCGGGCAGCCCGAACCCGCGCGGCCCGCCGAATCCTCTTGCCGGGCCGGGCGGAGGCCCCTGGGCCAGCAAGGCGGATGCGAGCAACGGAACACAGCAGAGAATCGTGATCGGTTTCATGAGAGCTCCAGCAGGAAAATTTACTGTTGTCCTTCTTCGGTGATCCGCACCGCCCGGGGAATTCCATCCTCACCCACCACCAGATCCACCGGCAAATCGCCCGCCCACGATGGATCGACTTCGACACCCATGACCGCCAGGGCCTGGGGCCGCAGATCCGTATGCACCACGCGCACCATCTCTCCCGGAGCAAGCGGAGGACTGTAAGGTACCGCGACGAATTCGTCGCTCGAGAGGGCGCTGGCATCCGTACTCAGGAAATCATCCGCTGGAAGATCATTCGTCTCCTTGAGAATGGCTGGCTGGACAACGTTCGATCGAGCCGCCGCCCGCGCTGCGTGGTTCATTCGCTCGCCCACTTCGTGACCCGCCAGCACCGCCAACAGGAGCGCAGCCGCGGCGCCCAGCGGCCATGCCCACGCCGGCTTCCGCCCCCGCGCCTGTCGGCGCGAAAACTCGCTCATGAGGACCTTCCCCCGGTACTCCGGGGACCGGAGGTCCCTTGTCAGAGCCCGTATCCCCTCCAGTTGAGCCGTTAACCGCCGCTCCGCTTCCCATCGCTCGCTGCATCTGCGGCAGACCGCCAGATGCGCCCGCAGTTCCCGCCCCGGCTCCGCGTGTATCCCGCCGCGCCGTGCGCACTCTACCAGTTCTTCGATCCCTTCCCTGCAAGTCATCCCGAACAGACCTCCGACGGCGCATTCAGCCGTTTGAGTTTTGCCGACAGCAGCGCCCG
>CAZXCO010001103.1:0-2501 GCA_964639095.1 uncultured Solibacteraceae bacterium | reverse complement strand
GAGCCTGCGGGCTTCGACCTGCTTCTTCATGAACGCGCCATTGCCAACCTTTACGTCGAGCACCAGCGCGTCGAGACCCTCCGCCATCTTCTTCGACATGATGGAGGAGGCAATCAGAGGAATCGATTCCACAGTGCCGGTGACATCGCGCAACGCATAGAAGCGCTTGTCTGCGGGCGCGATCTCTTCCGACTGCCCCATGAACGCGAGACCCGTGTCCGCAAGCTGCGCACGGAACTGATCCAGCGTGAGATCGGTCCGGAAGCCCGGAATCGACTCGAGTTTGTCCAGCGTGCCGCCGGTATGTCCGAGCCCTCGGCCGGAGATCATCGGCACAATGACACCCGCCGCCGTCGCAATCGGCGCACAGATCAGACTGGTCTTGTCTCCGACGCCTCCCGTCGAATGCTTGTCCACCTTGACGCCCGGAACGCCCGACAGGTCCAGTGACTCGCCCGAAGACATCATGGCCTCGGTGAAAGAACTCAACTCGCGATCGGTCATTCCTGAAAAATAGGTGGCCATCAGGAAGGCGGCGACCTGGTAGTCGGGAATTTCACCGGTTGTATAACCGTTGATCAGGTACTGAATTTCTTCGACACTAAGCTCTTCGCCCCCGCGTTTCCGCAGGATCAGGTCAACTGTGCGCATGTTAATCGATTAGCCTATCATGTTAACCCACTGATAGTAAAGGACAAGCGCTATCTGGCCCCAATTGTGGGCATCGGATGTCTGTATTCACCCCGGAAGATTTGGGAAAACAGCTCCAGAATTTCGTCGTGGATCGCCCCGTTGTCCGCCAGAATATGGGGCCCCGTCAGATGGTGCGGCTGGCCGTGCATATCTCTGCAGATTCCCCCCGCTTCTTCGACCAGAAGCCTGCCGGCGGCCATATCCCAGGGGCTCAGGCCGAACTCCCAGTATCCGTCGAGCCGCCCGCAGGCCACCGAAGCCAGGTCGATCGCTGCCGACCCGCTGCGGCGCACCCCATGGCTCGCCATCGCGAGCTGGTGATAAAAGTGGATGTTCACATCCAGATGGCGCCGCCGGCTGGGAAAGCCGGTGCTGAACAGGCTGTCCTCCAGACGGGCCGTTCGGGAGACCCGGATGGGCGCGCCGTTCAGGAAGGCGCCGCCCCCTTTCTGACAGGTGAAGAGCTCGTCGCGGTTGGGATCGAAAATGACGCCTGCGATCAGCTCCCCCGCCTTCTCCAGCGCCAGTGTGACATTGTAGATCGGATAGCCGTGGGCGAAGTTCGTGGTTCCGTCCAGAGGATCCACGTACCAGCGGTATTCCGAAGGGCTCTCGTGGCCGCTGCCCTCCTCGGCGAGGATGCCGTGGGCGGGAAACGAAGCCCTGAGGCGTTCGACGATTAATTTTTCCGAGGCCCGGTCGGCCTCCGTCACCAGATCGAAATCGCCCTTCAGTTCGAAGCGCACGTGGCGCTCGAAATAATAACGAAGCAGAGATCCGGCCTCATGCGCGATCTCGATCGCGCGCTCGATGGGAGCTGTCATCCGGTTTACGCGACCTCGTAGAGGTACTTGATGTCGTGTTTGAAGATGAAGAGGTTGGGCGCGCCGGTCCGGGTGACGCGGATGAAGCGCTGGTCGTAATATTCCACCACCCCGCGCACCTCCTCGTTATCGCTGAGCTTGACGCAGACGGGGATCTTCTGGTCGATGAGATGCTTCAGGTATTTGACCTCTTCGAGCGTCTGTTCCGGCGGACGCGAGCCTTTGGATTTCGATGGCGCCACGTCAGTTATTCGAACCTCTTTTTCTTCGCGCCGCAACCGGGGCGGGGAAGGCGCGCCAGGTGGAATTTCACAGGGTCGGGCATCTAGTTCCGGGTTGTCCTCCGTTTTTGCGGTTTTTGCGGCGGCGCAGGTTTTTGGTGCGGTGGGCGGATCGAGTCGCTGCCCAGGCCCGTATCCGCACTCGCGGGCTCGCTCTTTTGCGCCTCTCCATAGTATCCACTGCGCGCTTTCACGGTCAGTTCGGGCTTGCCGGCGAGCGTCAGATCCAGCATATGGAACCGCTCCTTCGTGGGCGGCACATTGTGCGGATAGAAGGCGATCAGATATTGTGTTCGCAAATCGCGCAGGATCTCGTCGAAGGTCTGATCGAGCGCGGCGCCGAGCGAGGGGGCGAATACCCGCCCGCCCGTGCGCTGCGACAAAGTCGTCAGAGCGTTCTCGCCCCCGATGTTCCGTCCGGCCTCGTTGGAGATCGGGACGACGAGAATGGGGTAAATCACGGCGTCCGCCAGTTGCGCCGCTTCCGTGGCCCGCTCGAAATCAGTGTGGCTGGTGGTGTCCCCGCCATCCGTGACGATCACCAGAATCTTGCGCCCGGCGCGGTCTTCGATGTCGCGCGACGCCAGCAGGATCGCATCGTAAAGAGAGGTGCCGGCTTCACCCCGCAGCGCCCGCAGCGAGCGCTCGATCGCCGGAATGTTGCGGGTGAAACCTCTTTGCTTGACGATCTCCCAGTTGAAGC
>CAZXCO010001102.1:0-4587 GCA_964639095.1 uncultured Solibacteraceae bacterium | reverse complement strand
TGGCGACTCCATCGGCCACTGGGAAGGCGACACGCTGGTCATCGACAGCGTGGGCTTCAACGATAAATTCTGGTTCGACTTCGCCGCGCACCCTCACACCGAGCAACTCCACATCATCGAGCGTTTCACGCGGACGGACCTCGGCCATCTGGACTATACGGCGACCATCGACGATCCCGGCGCCTACACAAGGCCGTTCACGATGCATGGACATTCCCAGCTTCTGCCTGGCGAACAACTGATGGAGTACATCTGCCAGGAGAACAACAAGGACGTCCCTCACATTCTCGGCAAAGACACCCGCAAGTAGCTGCAGCAAACCAAAAACGGAAGGAGAGTCAGAGTCTATGCGTACAGCGGCCCTTTCATTCTGTTTCCTGCTGTCACCGGTCCTGGCGTTTGCCCAGGGGGACCGGGGCACGATTACCGGGACCATTGCCGACCCCGCCGGCGCCGTCGTTTCCGGCGCGATGGTGGAAGCCCGCAATACCGACACGGGCGCCCTCTATCCGGCGCAGAGCACGAACACCGGAAACTATACGCTTTCGGAGCTGCCGGCCGGACCATACGAAATCTCAGTGACCGTGCCCGGATTCAAGAAGTATGTCCGGGCGGGTTTGACGATTCAGGTGGCTTCCACGCTGCGAGTCGATGTCCAGCTCGAAGTGGGCGACACCAATCAGTCCGTTACCGTGACGGAGGCCGCGGCGCTGCTGCAGACGGAAAGCGGCGAACTGAGCCATAACGTCAGCACACAGCGCATGGACGAGCTTCCGGTGCTGCAGACGGGCGCCGCTGCCGGAAGCTCATCAATCCGGAATCCGACTGCTGTCGTGCAGCTCGTCCCCGGCGCTTACCTCGACCCG
The DNA here is from genome assembly GCA_964639095.1 of uncultured Solibacteraceae bacterium. Classification (GTDB taxonomy): domain Bacteria; phylum Acidobacteriota; class Terriglobia; order Bryobacterales; family Bryobacteraceae; genus BOG-234. The sequence goes on along the minus strand of CAZXCO010001102.1, from coordinate 3,721 downwards.
AACGTGAATCTGAAGGTCAACGGCTCCCCGGCGAACACGGCCTCCTTCCGCATCGATGGACAGGACGCCAACAACGGATACGTGCCGGGAAGGCCGCAGCAGAATCAGATCAGCGTCGACGCCATCCAGGAAGTCACGGTGCAGACGAGCAACTACGCCGCCGAATACGGGCAGGTAGGCGGAGGTTTTTTCAACTACACCATGAAATCCGGCACCAACCAGTTCCACGGCACAGCATACGATTACTTCGCCAATGAGGACCTGAACGCCGGTACGCCCTTTACCAACAACGGCAATGGAAGCCTCATCCGGCCGGCCGCCAGGCGGAACGATTATGGCGGCACACTCGGCGGGCCGATCTGGATTCCGAAAATTTACAACGGGCACGACAAGACATTCTTCTTTTTCAACTTCGAGCAGTTCCGCGAGTACGAAAACATCAACAACCAGTCGATTACCGTTCCGACTCCGGCATACCGGAACGGCGACTTCAGCGCGGCCCTGATTACGAGCAAAGTGCTGGGCACAGACCCGCTGAACCGGCCGATCTTCAGTAACGAAATCTACGACCCGTTGACCCAGACCACGGTCGCCGGCAAAGTTGTTCGGGATCCCTTTCCGAACAACACCATTCCGATCAGCCGCATGGACCCCGTTGCCCTCAAGGTGCAGGCGTTAATCCCGCTGCCGAATCAGCCGGGCCTCATAAATAATGCGATCTTCCCGTATGTGAGCGACCGGCTGACCACGGCCCCTTCCATCAAACTCGATCACAACCTGAACCTCAACAACAAGCTGTCGTTTTTCTTCTCGGAGATCAAGACGGCCAGCCAGTACTCGAATACGACCGGCGGAGCCGACGGTCTGCCGCCTCTGATTTCCGCGGCGATCGGCACATTCATCACGTCTCACGTGCTGCGACTGAATTACGAGCGAACCATTACGCCTTCCCTGCTGCTGCATCTGGGCGCCGGGTATATGGACCTGTACTTCTCGGACAACGTAGTCAATCTCGATTACGATGCCGAAAAGGAACTGGGACTGAAAGGCGCGACGGTCAAACGGATGTTCCCGGCATTCACCAACGCAAGCAACGCATACGGAGGAGTGAAGAATCTCGGCCCCAGCGGGAACCGCAACATCTGGTATCAGAAGCCCACGTTCAATCAGAGCCTCACCTGGGTGAAGGACAACCATACGTATAAATTCGGCGCCGAGGTCCGGTTCGAAGGCGTGCCGACGCTGCTGTATACGGCGACCAATGGCGTATACAGTTTCAACGCGGCGGAAACGGCGCTGCCGTATCTCAACACAACCTCGATCAACGGCGGCACGGTCGGCTTCCCGTATGCGAGCTTCCTGCTCGGGCTGGTCGATTCCGGATCGATCGCCAATCCGCCCACCGCGAGAGTCGGGCAGAACGCCTGGGGCTTTTTCGCGCAGGACAGTTGGAAAATCAGCCGGCGGCTGACACTCGATTACGGCCTGCGCTACGACTATCAGGGGTATCCGCGGGAGCAATACGGCCGCTATCCCGATTTCTCTCCCACGACCCCCAATCCGGCGGCGGGAGGACTGCCGGGAGCCGTCGTGTTCGAGGGCAATGGGCCGGGCCACTGCAACTGCAGTCTGGCAAACATCTATCCGTATGCTGTGGGGCCGCGTCTGGGCGCGGCATACCAGATCAATTCCAGGACTGTGCTCCGGACAGGCTTCGGTGTCGTCTACGCCAGCACGCCAACCAACAATCAAACCACGACATCGCTTTCCATTCCGAGCCCCTTCAGCTCGCCGACCTTCGGCCAGCCCGCGATGGTTCTGCAGAACGGCATTCCGGTCACGCCGACGCCATGGCCCGACCTCGACCCCGGCCAATATCCCATAAAGGGAACTCTCACGCCGCCCAAGATGTATGTGGACCAGAACGCCGGGAGGCCCGCGCGGCAGGTCCAGTGGAGCATCGGGATACAGCGCCAGATCTCTCAGAACCTCTCGGTGGAAGCCGCCTATGTGGGCAATCGCGGCGCGTGGTGGGGAGCGCCGGGTCTGATGGACGTGAACGCAATCAGCACGCAGATCCTGGCGGCGCACGGCCTGAGCCTGGACAGCGACGCTGATCGCCAGTTGCTCATATCGCCCATCAATTCGCCGCTCGCGGCCAGCCGCGGATTCAATAAACTTCCCTACCCCGGCTTCCCGCCCACCGCGACCGTGGCGCAGTCTTTGCGCCCCTTCCCCCAGTTCACGTCGATCACGTCTTTGTATTCGCCGCTGGGAAATACCTGGTACGACTCCCTGCAATTGAAAGCGACCAAGCGCACCTCCTACGGCCTGACCTTCTCAGCCGCTTTCTCGTGGGCCAAGCAGCTCACGCAGGGCGCGGACATCGCGCCCACCGCGGCGACCACCGGAGGAGAGGTCGTGAACGACGTCTTCAACCGCCGCAACAACAAGAGCCTGTCGGAGTTCGATCAGCCTTTCCAGTTCAACACCGCGATCAATTACACGGTGCCGACGGTTCGTTTCGGTTCGGGCATGCTCGGCAGAGCAGGATCGCAGATCGCGCGCGACTGGACGATCAGCACCTATCTCGCCTACCAGAGCGGCTTGCCGATTCTGTCGCCGATCGCCAACAACGGCCTGCAGTCGCTGCTGCTGCGCAACGTGGGCAACATTTCGAACGCGACTTTCATGGACCGTGTACCCGGGGTGCCGCTTTACACGGTGGATCTCAACTGCCATTGCTACGACCCGAACAAGACGTTCGTTCTGAATCCCGCGGCGTGGGCTCCACCGCCCGCGGGCCAGTTCGGCACTGCCGCGGCTTATTACAGCGACTATCGCTATATGCGCAGACCCGTGGAAAACATGTCCGCGGGGCGGATCTTCCGCCTGGGCGAAAGAGTCAGCTTGAATATCCGGGCGGAGTTCACCAATGTGTTCAACCGGGCGAGATACAACAACCCGACAGGACCCGCAGTATCGAATGCGCAATCGCCGCAGACCCGGAATGCAGCGGGGCAGACCATTGCGGGCTTCGGCTATATCAGCACCGCAATCGGGTCGATCCCGGCGACCGGCATTGCGATGCCCCGGCAGGGTCAGATCGTCGCGAAGTTCACCTTCTGAAGAAGCGGCGCAGGTTGGCGCAGGTTGTCCGGCCCTTTCAGGGGACTTGCAGCAGTTCGCGGACAACCTGCCCCAGCTTCATGAAGCCGGCGTAATCGGAAGGCTTGCGGAAGTACGCATTTGCTCCGAGGCGCTCCATAGTCGCGCGGTCGGCCGGCAAATCGGAGGTGGAAACCACGATCACGGGCGCCTGAGCGCACCGGCGAGTCCCGCGAATGTGACGCAGAACATCCCCGCCGTGCTTCTTCGGCAGGTTGATATCGAGAATCACCAGAGTGAGGCACGGCGCCGCCCGGTCGCTGTCTATTTCATCAAAGAGCCGGATGGCCTGTTCCCCGTCCCTCACCATGCGCATTTCCGCCCCCGGATTCGCACTCTCGATCGCGGTGCGGATCAGGAACGCATCGGCCGCATTGTCCTCCACGATCAGAATCGACGCGTGCCGCTTTTCCTGTTCTTCAGAGTGGGAGGGTGAAGCGGAAGGTCGCTCCCCGTCCGGGCTCCGATTCGACCCGAATCCGCCCATGATAACGATCCACGATCCGTTGACAAATGGCCAGTCCAATGCCGGTCCCCGGATATTCTTCGCTTG
>CAZXCO010001101.1:0-2530 GCA_964639095.1 uncultured Solibacteraceae bacterium | reverse complement strand
TCGAATCCGCAACGTTCTCGGGCTTGCCCGGTGGTGCTTCGGTCTGGCCCGGGGACCAGACACAGCCCTCGACGGCTGCCTCGTACACCGCCTTTCTCAGCGTCGGGCACACCTTTTTCGAAACCATGGGCGTCCCGATCCTCTACGGGAGAGCCATAGACCAGCAGGATGATCACCCCGGCGGTCTGGTTGCCGCCGTGGTGAACCAGGAATTTGCGCGCCGCTTCTTCCGTGGGGAGAATCCCCTCGGGAAGACCTTCACCAGTTCCAGCCATACGACGTACCAGATTGTTGGGGTCTGCACCGACTGGCGCGTCGACCGATTTCTTTACCCGATCAATCCTGCGTTTTACAGCTCCTTGATACAAACGCCGTATGCGGGCAACGCCGGCTTTGAAATGAGAATCGCGCCGGGCGATGAAGCGCGGGTCATCCGGCAGCTTCCTGAGGCTGTGCGTTCCATCGACCGGAACCTGGTCGCAACAGACGTGCACACGGAATTGCAGGAGATCGGGAATGCACTCGCCCCGCAGCGGCTCATGGCCTCGCTGGCGGAGATCTTCGGGGCGCTGGCCGTGCTCCTCGCGTCGATCGGGATCTACGGGGTGATGGCGTATGCTGTCGCGCGGCGGACGAACGAAATCGGCATCCGGGCAGCGTTGGGAGCGCGGCCCGGATGGGTCGCATGGATTGTTCTGCGCGAAACGCTGGCGCTCGCCGCAGCGGGAATCGCCATCGGTGTTCCGGCGGTCCTGAGCGCAGGCCCCGTGCTGGACCATTTTCTCGGGCCACGATGGCGCGAAGGGTTTCTCTACGGCCTGAAACCCGGCGATTCGCGCACCATCGCCTTCGCCGTGCTGGTGCTGGTCTCGGCGGCGTTATTCGCCGGCTGGCTCCCGGCGCGCCGCGCCGCGAGAATCGATCCCATGGCAGCGCTGCGGCACGATTGAAAACACGCGGATCAGTCCGCTCCGCCCGCCTGTGCCGGCGGGCGTGAGATTTGTGCGGTAAATTTCGCGGCGAGGTCTCTGGCGGCTCCGGCCAGAATCATTGTGTCTGCGCCGACTGCCACGAAACTGCAGCCAAGCGCCAGATACTGACGCGTCACTTCTTCTTCTGTCCCCAGAATTCCCGCGGATTTCCCGGCCGCGCGAATGCGTTTCACAGCATCGGCGATGGCGGCGTGCACTTCCGGATGCTGAGGATTGCCGAGATGGCCGAGGGAAGCCGCAAGATCCGAAGGGCCGATAAACAGGCCGTCGACTCCTTCTACGGCCGCGATGGCGTCGAGATTCCGCAGGCCCTCGCGGGTTTCGATCTGAGCCAGGAGACACACCTCGGCATCCGCCTGCTGGAGATACGCAGGCATCGCCTGCCACCGCGATGCGCGCGCGATGGCGCTGCCTACGCCGCGAACGCCCGCAGGCGGATACCTCATGGCGGCGACCAGGCGCCGCGCCTGCTCGGCGGTCTCCACCATCGGGATCAGCAGTGTCTGCACGCCCAGATCGAGAAGTTGCTTGATGAGATGGGTCTCGCCGATCGGCGGCCGCACCACGGGATGCACCGGATAAGCTGCCAGGGCCTGTAATTGCGCGAGAATCGATCGGATATCGTTCGGCGCATGTTCGCCGTCAATCACCAGCCAGTCGAAACCGGCGCCGCCGCATATCTCGGCAGAGTAGGAATCGGCGAGCGCCAGCCACAGACCGATTTGCAACTGATCGCGCCGCAGCATGGCTTTGAAATTATTTGTGGGAGTATTCACGGGTTCGATTCGAACCATAACACAGAGGTGATAGCACAGAGGCGCCGAACGTCTGACCCTCCCCTTGCAAGCGGCCAATACCCGGTTTATATTGACCTTACCCGAACGAAAGATGCGCGGGGCGCGAATTTTTCTGTAAACAGAACGTCCGGCACGCGCGTCAGTCGGTCGGATACCAGGCGTAAAGCCCATCTCGGTTCTGCAACGGGAGGCGCCGGTGGCGAAGATTCAACGTCTGCTCCTTGCGGCGGCCGCACTCGCGGCTGGAGCCCATGCCGCTTCCATTAACCGCCACGCGGTTGACCGCAGCTCGGCCAACAGCTTCGAAACCAGACTTTCTCCCGAACTGAAAGTCCGCCAGGCGATCGATCGCCTCACGTTCGGCGCACGCCCGGGTGATTTCGAGCAGGTCCGCCGAATGGGCCTTCAGAAGTGGATCGAACTTCAGTTGCATCCTGAGCGGATCATCGAAAACCCGCTGCTCGAAACCAGACTGAAGCCGCTTGAGAGTCTGCCCCTGGACAGCGCAGAAATCCTGCGGCAGTATTTCCCTCAGTTTCCTCCGGGCTTCATTCGCCCCACGCCCCTGAACGATCTCCTTCCGGGTGACCAGCTTCGCAGGGTCTTCGGCGGCACTGCGGAGGAGCGGCGGACAGCTATTATGGCGCTCGATCCGGAGAAGCGCATGAAGGTTCTGGCGGTCGTGGGCGACAACGTCGTCGAGGGTCTGCCGGAATTGAAAAAAGAGCGGGACGAAGCGCG
>CAZXCO010001100.1:0-8406 GCA_964639095.1 uncultured Solibacteraceae bacterium | reverse complement strand
CATAAGCGTTCGCCCCTGCTGCACTCAGGCCCGCTGCCCCGCCGTCTTCGGGACTGAGTTCGCATCGCTCCTGAGCCAGTCTTCGAAGCGCGTCCCGCCGAGCCGCGCGCCGTCGCCGGGAACGAGCGTTCTCTCGCTCACCGCGATACCGTAATAGCGAGCCTGGGGGTCAGCGACAACTTCGCGTGGGTCGTTGCGCGCAGCCAGGTACCTCCGGGCGAGGTCGTCCAGCCGAAACTGTTCGGGCCCCCCGATTTCCACCATGCCGTTCACCGGTGAGCTCATTGCAACCGCGGCCAGGCCGGCGGCGACATCATCGGCTGCCATCGCCTGGAACAGCACGGGAGGCAGCCGCACTTGATTTCCCGCGGTGGAAAAGTCGGCGATGTTCTTCACGAATTCAAAGAACTGCGTGGCGCGAACGATGGAGTACGGGCGTGAAGAGGCTTTGATCAGGTTCTCCTGAGCCATTTTGGCGCGGAAGAAGCCGCTTTCGAGCAGACGATCCGTTCCCACGACCGACAGCGCAATGTGATGTCTCACGCCCGCCGCCGCTCCGTACTCGAGAAGGTTACGGGTTGACGTTTCGAAGAACTTCAACACTGCCGCGTCCTCCCAGGAAGGGGAGTTTGTTACATCGACGACGACGGAGGCGCCCTTCAGCGCATCCGCGAGTCCCTCGCCTGTGATGCTGTTGACGCCCGAAGCGGGCGATGCGGCAACCACTTCCTGCCCCTGTTCACGAAGCTTTTTGACAAGCCTCGACCCAATGAGTCCAGTACCGCCAATGACTACGATTTTCATGATTGTCCTTTCGTTTGACAGCGGCAATTCAAATTGCCCGCTACTCGTAAAGACCAGACAGCCGGTCGCTTTTGTTTGTGACACGATCCTGGCGGACGTCATGCAGCGTGCGCATCGTACCCCAATTCTGTGCAGGATCTTTCATCGGCAGTGAATTTGCCCGAACCGCAGCTAACATGTGCGTACGCTCCAATCGCCCAGGTCAGTGAAAAAATGCGCTCGCCGCAACCGGCCTTTGTAGAATCGATCAGTGGAGACCAGAGCGCCTGGCGACCCGCTGCCGGAATTTGTAAAAGCGCGCCATCGTCTCTTCGGCATCGCATACCGCATTCTCGGAAGCGCGGCTGAGGCCGAGGACATCGTTCAGGATGTCTGGTTGCGGTGGCAGGCTGCCGACCGCAGCGTGGTCCGCGATCCGGCGGCCTTCCTCGCAACCGCGGCAACGCGATTGGCGATCAACGTCGCTCAGTCCGCGCGCTCACGCCGCGAGACGTATGTCGGTCCGTGGCTCCCGGAGCCGGTGGATACCAGCAACGATCCTCTGCTGGGAGCGGTACGGGGCGAGGCGCTGGAGTTCGCGGTCTTGTTACTGCTCGAGAAACTCTCTCCGACGGAACGGGCAGCGTATGTTCTCCGGGAAGCGTTTGATTACCCTTACAGGGAGATTGCCGAAGTCCTGCAACTCGAAGAAGCGAACACCCGCCAACTGGTGACCCGGGCGCGTCAACATATCGCCGACGGGCGCCGCACGCCTGTGAGTTCAGCCGAGCAGCGGCGGCTCCTTGAAGCGTTTATCGCGGCGGCCCAACTGGGTGATCTCGCCGCACTGGAAAGGCTCTTTGCATCGGATGTGGTCTCCTGGTCCGATGGCGGCGGCGTCGTGCGTGCGGCGCGCGTTTCGATTGCCGGCCGCGAGCGTGTCGCAAAATTCATTTCGGCGTTTGCTTCACATTTCTGGACCGGTGTCACGCTCACCTGGATCGAGACAAATGGACAGGCATCGGTACGGATCGCGCGCGATGGCGCCATCGTTGCCGTTGCGACGATCGATGCCTCCGCGCTTGGTATTGATCAGATCCTGTGGATGATGAGCCCCAGCAAACTGGCCGCGATTTCCAGGCCGGAGCAGGCGAATGGCGGAACAACTGCGACTGCCGGATAGGTCAGCTATGCTTGTTGCTCAGCATCACCTTTGCCCGCCTCCGCAGTTCTAACAGATGAGGAGCCCGCATCAGAACATCGACATGGAGGCCTGCAGTTGAAAGCGGTCCTGCTTGGAACTCTTGCAGCAATCTGCGCGCTGGCAAACCAGGCGCAAGTTACACGCCTGGACGGCACGCGTATTTCGGCGTCAGAGATCGACGCAACCGTAACCCGCTTAATGATGGCGGCGCGAGTGACGGGCGTCGGTATCGCTCTCTTCAACGACCGTCGTCCAGTCTATGTCAGGACGTACGGCTTCCGGGACCAGGAGCGGCAGTTGGCTCTCACGACCGACTCGGTGATGACAGCAGCGTCTTTCAGCAAGGTGGCATTCGCCTGCCTGGTCATGCAGCTCGTCGATCAGGGCGTCATCCGACTGGACGCACCGATTCAACAATACCTGCCGCGTCCGTTGCCCGAGTACGCCGGCTACGAAGCACTCGCCGGCGATATGCGTTACACACGGTTGACACCTCGGATGCTTCTGGATCACACGAGCGGATTCGCCAATCTTCGCGTGCTGGAACCTGGCCGGAAGACACGGATCCATTTCGATCCCGGCACGCGTTTCGCCTACTCGGGACAGGGGCTGCAGCTCCTGCAGCTCGTCGTCGAGGCAGCCACGCGACATCCAGTCGAAGACCTGATGCAGGAGCGAATCTTCCGGCCTTTCGGGATGACACGCACCAGCATGGTCTGGCAGGACCGGTTCGAAAGCGATTATGCGAGCGGTTACGACGAGAATGGCCGTTCTCTCGGTCCTGAGCGGCGACGATCCGCTGACGTAGCGGGCTCCATGCAGACGACGCTTGCCGACTTCACGCGCTTCATGCAAGCGGTCCTGGGACGTGAGCGCCTGCGGCGGCAGACCTGGAGGGTCATGCTGACACCCCAGATCCGCATTACTTCGAAGCACGAATTCCCGACCCTGGCCACTGAGACCACAGATGCAAACGATGGTATTCGTCTAAGCTACGGGCTTGGTTGGGGCCTGTATGATACGCGATACGGCCAGGCATTTTTCAAGGAGGGGCATGATGACGGCTGGCGGCACTACACGGTCATGTTCCCACGGTCGGGGCGCGGCATTGTGATTATGACCAACAGCTCGAACGGCGAGGGCATCTACAAGGAGCTGCTGGAAACGCTCCTGCGCGACACTTTTACTCCCATCGAATGGGAAGGCTTCACGCCGTACGATCGCCTGCCGCCTCGATCGGGACAACGACGATAATGGCGTTTTACCCGAGCGGCACCTGCTCAACGATTTCGATGCCGAACCCTTCCAGCGCCACCATCCGGCGCGGGTGATTCGTCAGAAGGCGGATCGTGTGCAGCCCCAGGTCCGAAAGAACCTGCGCGCCGATGCCCACCTCATGCTGCGGGGTCGACTGGGTCAGGTTCCGGTCGTGCCCGACGATTCCGCCGTTCTCCATCCGCAGCCCGAGACCGGTCTGGTGCAGATAGACCAGCACGCCCGCGCCTTCCTCTGCGATCCGCTGCAGTGAGGCGCGCACCAGTTGATGGCAATCGCAGCGCACGGATCCGAAGAGATTTCCATAGGCGCAGTGCGAATGCATCCGAACCAGCACGTTTTCCTTGTTGGCTACATTCCCGTGAACCAGAGCGAGGTGAGATTCCGGACTGATTTCGCTGGTGTAGAGCACGGTGCGGAAATCGCCGAACTCCGTGGTCACACAGCCTTCCGCCTGGCGGTGAACGTAGTGCTCGTGGCGCAGGCGATAGCGGATGAGATCCGCCACCGAGATCATCTTGAGATTGTGCCGCGAGCAGAACTCGCGAAGCTGCGGCACGCGAGCCATCGTGCCGTCCTCGTTCATGATTTCGCAGATCACTCCCGAGGGATCGAGTCCGGCAAGGCGCGCGAGATCGACCGACGCTTCGGTCTGGCCGGCGCGGACCAGCACGCCCCCGTCCCGCGCGCGCAGCGGGAAAATATGGCCTGGCCGCGCGAGGTCGTCCGGCTGCGTGCCGGGCCGGATCGCGGCCAGAATCGTCGCCGTGCGGTCCGCCGCCGAAATACCTGTCGTCACGCCTTCGCGCGCATCGATGGATTCGCAGAACGCCGTCCCGAAATTCGACGTGTTGCGCGGCGACATCAGAGGCAACCGGAGCGCATCGCAGCGTTCGCCGGTCAGCGTGAGACAGATCAGTCCCCTGCCCCACGTGGCCATGAAATTGATGACTTCCGGCGTCACCTTTTCCGCCGCAATCGTCAGGTCGCCTTCATTTTCGCGGTCTTCATCATCGACCACAATCAGCATGCGGCCGGCGCGCGTCTCTTCGATCGCCTCGGGAATGGAAGCGAATGGCATAGGTGTCTGAATACCCACTATAGCCTTCTCTGCAGCGCCCTTATCCATCCCGATACAATAGGGCAGCCAGACCTGCCGATGCCGGCCGACTTTCTGTTTCCGATCCCGAGGCTGACGATCACCGCCGTGATCGACATTCTGGCGGTGGCGTTCATCATCTACCAACTGCTGGAAATCGCCCGGGGCACACGGGCCGCCCATATCCTTGTGGGAATTCTGGCGGTTGTCGTTACATACGAAATTGCGCTGCGCACCGGGCTGGAGGCTCTCCGCTCGCTACTGGCGTCGCTCGCTCCTTATACGGCGATTGCCATTATCGTCCTGTTTCAGTCGGAAATCCGCCGGACGCTGGCCCGCCTCGGCCGCAAGCGTTTGTTCGGCGGCTACCGGCGTCCGGAATCCACGGCGGAAATTCTGCTGGCGCTCGGCTCAATGTCGCGCGAGCATATCGGCGCGCTGATCGTCCTCGAGCGAGACATCGGGCTGCGGACCTTTATAGAAAGCGGCGTCCGGCTGGACTCGCAGATCTCACGCGACCTTCTGCTCTCCATATTTCAGCCCGGAACCGCGCTGCATGACGGCTCCGTCATTATTCAGAAGGACCGTCTTGCGGCGGCGGCCTGCTTCCTGCCGCTCAGCGTGAATCCGGCCTTTTCCACCAAAACCGGCACGCGGCACCGGGCCGGCATCGGGATCACGGAGGAGACCGATTGTCTGGCGATCATCGTGAGCGAGGAGACCGGCCAGATATCGGTCGCCGCTTTCGGCGACATCGACACGGGCCTGACCATCGAGCAGGTCGATGAGCGCATCCAGCAGCATTTTGGGGTTCAGAGGAAAGTCCCGCGTTCGGGGCCTCCCGCCGGGACGCCGGTGGTGCAGTCCGGTACACGACAGGGCGCGGGCGCCCGCCCGGAGAAGGTGCGAGGCCGGTGAAGTTCCTGACGCACAACCTGCTCTGGAAACTGCTGTCGCTGGTGGCGGCCTTCGCCATCTGGTTGAACGTCTCCAACGAACCCGAGCTGGCCACCATAGTGTCCGTACCGGTCGAATACAACAATTTTCCGAAGGATCTCGAAATCAGCTCCGATATTGTCGAAACCATCGATGTCGAAGCTCGCGGCCCTTCCGGGCAGTTGCGGGACCTGCACGATTCGCGTATCGCGGCCATTATCGACTTTGCCAGCGTCACGAGTCCGGGCGAGCGGACCTTCACGCTCACAACTTCGGAACTCAAGCTCCCTCGCGGGATCCAGCTCATCCGCACCATACCGGCGCAGCTCCGCTTCAAATTCGAGCGGCGCATCGCGCGAGACGTGCCCGTCAATGTCTCGTTCTCCGGAAAACTGCCGTCCGGTTTTTCCATCGCGGGCGTCGAGGTCGACCCGCCGCGTCTTCGGGTGGAGGGCCCGGAAAGCCACGTTATGAAGACGGGCAGACTGTCCGCCGATCCGTTTAATCTGACAAACGTCGATGGAGACGCCGAACAGACCCTCTCGGTGTACTCGGCCGAACCTGAAGTCAGAATTCTGGACTCGCCTCAGGTTAGAGTAAAAGTTCATGTACAACAGGGAAAGCACTGAAGGGCGTCAAATATAGATGGGAAAGCGACTGTTCGGAACAGACGGAATCCGTGGCGTAGCGGGCGATCCCCCTCTGGATCCCAGGACGGTTGGGGCGCTGGGAATCGCGCTGGGGGACGATCTCCGGCGGCAGGGCCTTGCGGCGAAACCGGTTCTGATCGGCATGGATACCCGGGAATCTGGTCCCGCCATCGCGGCCCAACTCGCCGGGGGACTCGCGCGATCCGGCGTGGAAGCCCGGTTTGCCGGTGTCGTGACCACGCCGGGCGTGGCCTACCTCACGCGCACAGGCCTCTTCAGCGCCGGCGTCATGATTTCGGCGTCTCACAATCCATTTCAGGATAACGGCATAAAGGTTTTTGCCAGAAGTGGTTACAAGCTCCCTGATAAGGAAGAACATGAGATTGAGGAAGAGATCTTTCGGATTCTGGAGGACGTAGAAACCGCAGCGCCTCCGGCATCTCTCAACCAGCGCTGTGAGGTACGGCCGTATCTGGAATTCCTGCTCTCCACCCTGCGCACGAAACTGGACGGGTTGAGAGTTGTGCTCGATTGCGGCAATGGAGCGGCGTCGGCCCTCGCGCCGCAGCTCTTTCGTGAAGCCGGCGCCGAGGTCACCACGATCTGCACCGAGCCCAACGGACGAAACATCAACCTCGACTGCGGGGCCCTGCACATCGAGGCCCTGCGCCGGGCCGTTCTGGAACGAGGAGCCGATGCGGGGGTAGCGTTCGACGGCGACGCCGATCGCGCCATTCTGATTTCCTCCAAGGGACGGACAGTGGATGGTGACGCGGTCCTGCTGATTGCGGCCCGGAGAATGCAGGCCGACGGCCATCTGACGGGAAATCTGGTCGTTTCGACCGTCATGTCGAACCTGGGGCTGGAGAAGGCCCTGGGCCGGCTCGGAATTTCCATGGTCCGCACCCCGGTGGGCGATAAGTACGTGCTCGAAGAGATGCTGGAGCGGAACGCCGCGCTCGGAGGTGAGCAATCCGGCCACGTCATATTCCGGGAGTACACAACCACCGGAGACGGTATGCTGACGGCCCTGAAGCTGCTCGAAATCTGCGCGCGCGATCGGGCCGCGCTCGATGCACTTGCGGCCGATCTGACGGTCTTCCCGCAGTTGCTCGTGAATATCCGGGTCCGCGAGCGCAGGCCGCTCGACGAATTGCCATCGGTAGTGAGCGAAATCCGCGCCTGCGAATCCGCGCTCGACGGCGAAGGCCGCGTGCTGGTGCGCTTCTCGGGGACGGAGCCTCTGGCACGGGTCATGGTGGAAGGTCCGGATGCGGAGCAGGTGGAAAACTGGGCCGGGCGAATCGCGGAAGCCATTCGCGGTGAACTGGGATGAAATCGGCGTCATCCGGCGCCGCCAACGGCGGCTGGCCGCGGCGCAAAACGCGTATGCTCTATAGTTTCTCTTCCGTTCCGCCGATTACACTCGCAGCATGACGACACAACTGCCTCCGCTGATTCTGCACCCGTTCAGCGGCGGCTATGGAACCGATGCCCTGCTGGAGGGTTCACGGGCATCGCTCGAACTGCAGGGTCTGGTGGACTCGTCAGAGGAGCGGTTCACCCTGACGAAGCGCCTGCTTGCCGGGCGCTATCAGGAAGTCCGGATGCTGCTCTTTCTGGGGAAGGACATTTTCCGGTGGATCGACCAGTGCGTCGAGCATATGCAGTCCGGCGGAACGATGGATTCACCGATCCCCGGGCAGAGCTTCGCGGCGCTTCTGGTCGAGAGGCCGCCCGAAGGCGTTCAGCAAAAGCTCGAAAGCTGGGGCGTGACCGACCGCCGGGCTATTTTCTCGCGCGCGATCGGAATTCACAGCCTGTTTCAGGAGCCCCCGCCCGCCGAGTCCCTTTCCCCGATCTTTCTTCGGAATTATCATCGATACGCCGATCACGCCTACATCTGCTATCAGCATTCGCACGCATTTGCCGCGCTCGACGGTGCGGCTTTTCCGTTCGAAATCTACGCGTCGGAAGAGTATGCGCGCATGCTGTCCGAAAAATGGGAACTGGAGTAGTTACCGGCAGGAATGCGCGGTCACAGCGGCGCTCGTCAATTATCTGCCGGCAGTTGCGCCTGATCGATCACGAGTACCTCGACAGGGCCTCGCGCGGACGTCAGGCGAAGCCCCAGTTGCTCCTGGATCGCGGTAAAGACCGATGGCCCCTCAGGGTTTGACGCGGGCGGCTCCGGAGTCCCGGGTGGCAGGCCGGAGGTTGCGGGGCCGCCATCCTCGCCGGGTACCGGGGTCCATTCGAGGTCGAAACTGAATTCGCCCGAGATGCCCGTTTTGTCAATCACAGGCCGGGCCAGTGCGTAGGAGAGCTGGCTGGCGAAAGTCGCTACCGTCGCCTTCGTGAATCGAATAAACCCATTTCCGGTCCGGATGCCCGGTTTGGTTTTGCTGCCGTCGACTCTCCGAAGTTTCGGACCCTTGCGGGCGACGGTGAGTTCGTAA
>CAZXCO010001099.1:0-4502 GCA_964639095.1 uncultured Solibacteraceae bacterium | reverse complement strand
TGGTCGATCAATTTGTGCTGCAGGCGCTGGCGGAGATGTCCCGATACGGCCAGGAGCATCGGCACCCGGTCGATCACATCGATCGCGAGATGGAACCGGTCGATTTCGTTGCGGACGCACATATCGAACGGGGTAGTGGTCGTGCCCTCCTCCTTGTACCCGCGCACGTGCAGACGCTGGTTGGCGCGCCGGTAGGTCAGCCGGTGAATCAACCATGGATAGCCGTGATAGTTGAAGATGATGGGCTTGTTCACGGTAAAGATGGAATCGTATTCCTTGTCCGGGAGTCCGTGCGGGTGTTCGGTCGAGGGCTGGAGCGTCATGAGATCGACCACGTTGACGACCCGGATCTTCAGGTCGGGGATGTTGCGGCGCAGCCAGTCCACGGACGCCAGAGTCTCCAGCGTGGGGATATCACCTGCGCAGGCCATGACGACATCCGGTTCTGCGCCGGCATCGTTGCTGGCGAACTCCCAGATGCCGAGACCGACCGTGCAGTGCCGCACGGCTTCGTCCATGTTCAGCCATTGCAGCGCCGGCTGCTTGCCGGCGACGATCACGTTCACGTAGTCGCGGCTGCGAAGGCAATGGTCGGTCACCGAGAGGAGCGTGTTCGCGTCCGGCGGCAGGTAGACGCGCACGATTTCGGCTTTCTTGTTGACCACGTGGTCGATGAATCCGGGATCCTGATGGCTGAACCCGTTATGGTCCTGCCGCCAGACGTGCGAGGTCAGCAGATAGTTGAAAGATGCGATCGGCCGGCGCCAGTCGAGCTTGCGCGAGACCTTGAGCCATTTCGCATGCTGGTTGAACATGGAGTCCACAATGTGGACAAACGCTTCGTAGCAGGAGAAAAAACCGTGACGGCCGGTGAGCAGATACCCTTCCAGCCAGCCCTGGCACATGTGCTCGCTCAGGACTTCCATCACGCGGCCATCCGGCGCGATGTGGTCGTCGCCCGGCAGGATTTCGGCCGTGGATTCACGGTTCGTCACCTCGAACAGCGCGTTCCAGCGGTTCGAGGAGGTTTCGTCGGGCGAGACGACACGAAAGTTCTTCGATTCCAGATTCAGCTTCATGACGTCGCGCAGAAGGGCGCCCATGATGCGCGTGGCTTCACCGACAACGACGCCGGGCTTCGGGACGTCGACGGCGTAGTTGCGGAAATCGGGAAGCGTGAGGTCCTTCAGCAGCAGGCCGCCATTGGCGTGCGGATTCGCCCCCATTCGCCGGTCTCCCCTCGGGGCGAGATCGGCGTATTCGCTGCGAAAGGCGCCGTGTTCGTCGAATAATTCCTCCGGGCGGTAGCTGCGCATCCATTCTTCAAGCATGTGCAGTTCGTCGGGGCGGGAGCGTACCGCATCAAGCGGCACCTGGTGGGACCGGAAGGTTCCTTCCACGGGCTTGCCGTCCAGTTCCTTCGGGCCGGTCCATCCCTTCGGAGAGCGCAGGATAATAAGGGGCCACAGTGGGCGCGAGCGGAAACCGTTCGCGCGCGCATCGGCCTGAATGGCTCGGATTTCTGCAATTACGGTGTCCACCGTGGCCGCCATTCTCTGATGCATGGCGTCGGGCTCGTGTCCTTCGACGAAATGACACTTGTATCCGTAGCCGGTGAAGAGCGATTCCAGCTCCGCGCGCGGCAATCGCGCGAGCACGGTCGGCCCCGCGATTTTGTACCCGTTCAAATGCAGGACCGGCAGGACGGCGCCATCGCGCACGGGATCCAGAAATTTATTGGAGTGCCAGCTCGTGGCGCAGGGTCCGGTTTCCGCTTCACCGTCGCCGACCACACAGCAGGCTAGCAGATCCGGGTTGTCGAAAACGGCCCCGTATGCGTGCAGCAGGGAATACCCGAGTTCGCCGCCCTCGTTGATCGAGCCGGGCGTTTCCGGCGCCGCATGACTGGGGATGCCGCCGGGAAAGGAGAACTGGCGGAACAGGAGCTTCAGCCCCGCCTCGTTCTGCATGACGGAGTGGTAAATTTCCGAGTACGTTCCCTCGAGATATGTGTTGGCCACCATGCCGGGCCCGCCATGACCCGGCCCGCACACATAGATGGCGTTGAGGTCATAGGCTTTGATCGCCCGGTTCATGTGAACGTAAACGAAGTTGAGCCCCGGGGTGGTCCCCCAGTGGCCAAGCAGCCGCGGCTTGATGTGCTCCTTGCGAAGCGGTTCCCGCAGCAGCGGATTTTCCATCAGATAGATCGGGCCGACCGAGAGGTAGTTGGCCGCGCGCCAGTACGCGTCAATCCTCCTGAGTTCCTCGGGAGACAGCGGACCGGCGGAAAGCGTTTCAACCAGCGTTTCTGGCATGGCGTACCGTCCTGTGCCGATTATGGCAGTTCGGCGGTGGCAGCACGCAGCGCGCCAGAATCCGCTATCGCACAGTTATGTTCGCCGGCGGGCTTGCGACGCCGCCCACAGTCACCACGACCGGCTGTATGCCGGGTGTGATGGAATCCGGCACGATGAAATTCATCTGCGTGAGTCCCACCACGCCAGGCGTGACACCGACGAACTCCAGGAAAGCCTGGACGTCACCGACCGTTACCGTAACGGGCGAGCCCGGTCGTGGCAGCTTGCTGAGCGGGGTCCCGGCTGAGGGCGTTTCGCCAGTGGGCAGCGCGGGAGTCACATCGCCGTCTCCCGTCATGTAGAGAACGGCTGTCTTGCCGCGATCGATCGAGTCCGAGGGCGTGACAAAGCCGTTCGAGTCCGTGAGAATCGCGGGAGCGGACGGAACAATCTCGAATGCGTACCCGGCGATTTTTCCGTTGTTGTCGATGCTCAGCACGGCAGGTCCGGCGCCTGCCTCGTACGGAACCTGGATATTGAGCTGGCCTGGTGAAATGTAATAAATCGGAGCGGCGACGCCGTTGATTGTTGCGGAGATGCCGTCCACGAGGTAGGGCAGAGGCAGGGTGCCCGAAGTCCGGGTGGAATCGCTGAGTCCCGATCCGAAGACGGCCAGAATTTCGCCGGGGCTGGCGGCCGGCTTGAAGGAGAACGCGTTGGCAACGCCCGCGATTTCCGCGCCGGGGGTGCCGCCGGCCACGAACATCACCGGAACCGTGATCGTTTGAGGCTGCGCACCGGGCGATTCGATGGTGATCAGAGCCCGGTATGCGCCCGCTTCGAATCCCGCGCTCGACGCCGTCACCGTAAGAACCGCGGGCCCGGTGCCCGAGTACTGCGAAAGGCTGAGCCATGCGGTCGTGCGGTTCCCCGGGGATACAGATGCCGTCCACGATTGTGTCTTGTCCGCCATGTTCACGGCCAGCGTGGTCTTCAATTGCGTCTGGCGCAGAGTCAGGGCGCCTGGGGCGGCCGAGAGCGTCGTCGGGGCCGCCGCGCTCTCCGCGAACGACACCATGAGTTCCGAAGCCAGGTTGTTCCCGTACTGGTCGGTGAGTTCGATGTACACGTTGTCGCTGGCCGGCGGTGTGATGCCGCTCCAGCACAATGTGCCCTGAAGGGAGCCGTAGGGCGCGAGCCGCGTGGTGCCGAAAATGGCGGGAACCTTCGTGGTGATGTCGATGTTGCCGGCGAAAAGCGCAGCGATATGGAACGCGAAGCCTCCGGTTTCATCCAGCGTCAGCTTCTGCGACCACTGGCAGGAGGGGTCCGCCGACGGATTCCGCAACATCGTCAGAGGCGTCGCGGAAAGTGTGAAATTTTGAAATACCTGCGGGCCGAGAAATGTCACGGGCAGGGTTCGGGTCCAGGTGGAGCCAGTGGAATCGACGCCGGCAAAGCCAAACGTACGCGTCACGGGGTAAGCGAGATTGCGGAAGACAATGTCCGCAGTAAGCGTGCCGTTTGCCGGAATGCTGGTTGAGGGGAAATACGCGGAGAGGCTCTGCGCTTCACCGTCGATAGTGAAGGATGTCAACGTGGAGGGAACGCCGGCCACTTCCTTCAGCGTGATGAGGGTCTGCCAGCTCAGACCCTGGGCGTCCGCCGGCGCCGCATATACGGGGCTTGGAGAGGCGCTCGGGATGATGGCGGAAACGCCGGCGGGGCGCA
Organism: uncultured Solibacteraceae bacterium; assembly: GCA_964639095.1. Classification (GTDB taxonomy): domain Bacteria; phylum Acidobacteriota; class Terriglobia; order Bryobacterales; family Bryobacteraceae; genus BOG-234. The sequence continues at coordinate 471 of CAZXCO010001099.1, read as the reverse complement.
GGATTTGGAGCACCAGGGAGGCGCTCCCGCTGTCGAACGTGGCGTCACCGGAATAGGATGCCGAGAGGAAGCCGGCCCCCGTGCCGACCTGGGAAGCCTCAAACGTGATCGTTGCGGTGGCGACTCCGCCGACCGGCGTCAGGGTTGCCGAACCGAGAGCCGTGGAATCCACGAAGAAGCTGACCGTGCCGGTGGGAATGACGCCTCCGGAGCCGGCGGCGATGACCGTGGCAGTCAGTTGAACTTTGTCGTTCAGGGTCACTGTAGAGGGAGGGCCGGTCAGTGTTACGAGGACAGGGCTTGAGGCTGTATTCCACTGCGTGACCAGATTATTTCCATCGATCGAGCCCAGGCCTGTCGCGAGGTCATAACCCGTGCCGGCGGAATATCCATACGAATAATCGAGGCAGTCCGGCGTTCCCTGCGCGCAGGGCACGATGTTGTTGCCGGAAATGACGTCGTGAAAAGCCG
>CAZXCO010001098.1:0-5522 GCA_964639095.1 uncultured Solibacteraceae bacterium | reverse complement strand
CTCTGCCGCCTCGATCGATAGATGCCCGTTAGTGCCCGGAGGCTTCAGCCGCCTCGCGGATGACGGGCGGGTGGGCGCCTGGCGGAATGGGCGCCAGCATGTCTTCTTTCGTATAGACCAGCGTGGACGTGTTGTAGCTGGCCACTTCAAAGCCGTGCCCGTGCGTGATCGCGTCGGTGGGGCAGGCTTCCACGCAATAACCGCAGAAAATACAGCGGTTGTAGTCGATGTTATAGACCTTCGCGTAGCGCTCGCCGCCGCTGATGCGCACCTTGTCGGTATTTTCGGCCGCTTCAATATAGATGCAGTTGGACGGGCACGCCGCCGCGCACAGGAAACAGGCGACGCATTTCTCGAGCCCGTTTTCATCGCGCTGCAGCACGTGAACGCCGCGGTAGCGCTCCTGCAGCTTTGGAGGCTCGTCCGGATAATTCTCCGTCACGGTGGGAGACATCATCTCCTTCATCGTGACTCCCATACCCTTGGCGACTGCCGCCGCCGCGCCGATCACTTCGCCGATGATGTTTGCCATCTGTCTGTATTTTAGTATCCCTGTTTGCGCCCTGCCGCGGGGGCAGGAACATGCTTTTTATCCGGCTTCCACCCCGAAGATGGAATTGTAGAACCGCAGGAAATACCTGTCCGTCATTCCCGCGATGAAATCGCATACCGCGCGGTGAACGGTCCCGTCGGCTGTGTGCATCTTTTCGGGGTGCTCGAGCAGGTACTCGAACATGCGGTCCAGCCTCGAGATCGATTCGTGCCGGTCCTGCTCCAGGGCGTCGGACGCATAGACGTTCGCCAGCAGAAAGCGCTTGAGCTGCAGGCTCGTCTCGCGGACTTCGGGGGTGAACCGGGCCAGGCGCGACGGGTGCCGGCGAACTGCCTCCACATCCTGCACGCGGGCGGCTTTTACGGCCTCGACCGTTCCTTCGATGAAACCCGACACCTGGTCGTCGATCAGGTAACGGATCGACTCCTGAAAACGTTCGCGGTCGGTCGCGCCGGGGAACTGCGTCTCAATGGTGTCGAGGAAATCCGCATAGACGGGCACGGCGCTGGCGATCTGTCCGGGGGTCAGCAGTCCGGCCTCGTATGCGTCGTCAAGATCGGCCGCGTTATAGGCCACCTCGTCGGCGAGATCGATCAGCTGGGCCTCGAGCGGCGGCCGCAGGCCCGGCAGGTACTCGTCCAGTTCCGGATGTTCGCCGGGAGCGAAATCGCGCGAGTGTTTGACAATGCCTTCGCGCACCTCGAACGTCAGGTTCAGGCCCGGAAAGCGCGGATAGCGCTGTTCGAGCGATTGCACGATCCGCAGGGCCTGAATATTGTGATCGAATCCCTCGCCGAAGCGCTTCATCTGGCGGTTGAGCGCTTCCTCGCCCGCATGGGCGAAAGGCGGATGCCCGATGTCATGGACCAGAGCCAGCGCTTCCGTCAGATCCTCGTTCAGCCCCAGCACGCTGGCCACGGTGCGGGCAATTTGCGAGACCTCGATGGTATGGGTGAGGCGGTTCCGGAAATGGTCGGAGATGCCGGGCGCGAAAACCTGCGTCTTGTTCTCCAGACGCCGGAACGCCCGGGTGTGAATAATCCGGTCGCGATCGCGCTGAAACGCCGTGCGGTAAGCATGTTCCCGCTCCGGATAGCGCCGTCCGCGGGAGGCTTCGACGGGAAACCGCAACTGCGCCAGCATCTTGTTCAGTGCCGCCGTTCCGGAAAAACGCCGCGTTACTTCTGCGGCAGTTCGTTCATCGCGGTAACCGCGACAGCGCTGGCGTCGGATTTCTCACCGGCAATCTGCAGGAAAATTTTCCGGGCCTCCTCCGGATTGGAGACGGCAAGCACCTTGGCCAGCTGGTAATTGGCCTGCGTCTTCGAGACCAGGTCCGTCGGATGCGCGGCGAGGTCTTTCAGAATGGTCTCGGCCTCGGAAATGCGGTTTTCGGCGAAATCGAGCTGCGCCAGAGCCAGTTTGGCGAGCGATGCGTAGTTGGCTTCGGCGTGATCGGCGACATCCTGATAGCGCTTGCGGGCCTCATCCACTTTTCCGGCGTCGAGGGCTTTCGCGCCAAGATAATATTCGGCGATGTAGCCCTCCTCGGAACCGCTGTAGTCGGAAGCCAGTTTCGTGAAAGCTTTGGAGACCGCGTCGCTTTTTGCCGCTTCCGTGGGGAAGCTTGCGCCGCCTCCCTGCGCGGGCGATCCAACGGGCGCAGCCGAAAGAGCAATCGCTTCGCCGAGGATCTGCTGGCGCACCGTATGCTGCGACGTGCGGTAGTAGAACACGGCTGTGACGATCACGATCACGGCGAGGGCGATGCCGCCATAGCGAATGGCTTCCGCACGATGTTCCGTGAGGTAATTAAAAGTATTTTCGGCTTCAGCCTTGAACTTATCCTGCTTCAGCAGCTCTTTGCGGGTGAGATGACTTGCCACGAAAACCTCTGGATGGGGTTGAGATTTAATGTTAACATGAGCGGCGGTCAAAGAATTCTGTTGGCCGGCCGGGATCTGGTAGAATTCAGAAGGCTTCGGTGAAGCACGGAGGCATCACAAAATGTTCAAAACAAAAAGAGAAGTCCCCGTTGCCACGCCCGGACAGGACCGTTACACCAGTGGCGATGTCGCCCGTATTGCGGGCGTGAGCCTTCGCCAGTTGCAGTGGTGGGATGAACGGAACGTGGTGTCGCCACGCCAGGAAGGTCATCGGCGGGTCTACCTTCCCCAGGAAGTCGTCGAGGTTTCGGTGATCGCCGAACTCCGCCGCAAGGGATTTTCCCTGCAGAAGATCCGGCGTGTTCTGCGGTTTCTCCAGAAGGAAATGGGCAAGCGGCTGAGCGACGCAGTAGCCAAAGACGGCGACATTCATCTGATAACGGATGGCCGGAACATCTACCTCGAAGAGCAGCCGGACCGGATTATCGACGTTCTGAAGAACGCGAAACAGCCGATGTTTCTGGTCTGTGTCACCGACCAGTTGCGCCGGTTCCAGGGCGCCACGGGCCGCAAGCCGGTGAAATCGGAAAGCGCGGCGGCCGGTTCGTCGAAAACACGCCTGGGTTAACCGCCCGCAGGCCGGTTGTGAACCGTGACGGCGGCGCAGGGAAGCCGGAAGTAGCCCCGCGGCGGCAGGAGAGCCGAGGGGGCGTCTGGTTCGAAAGGCGCTGCTTCGACCTTGATCGCATCCTCAACGTAATCGCAGACCTGAAAATCCTCGATCGTGCCGTCGCTCACGGCGACGGAAATGCAATATTCGCCGGGCGCGAGCGCGGGGAACGCCCAGTGGAAATCAATGTTGTGGGAGTCGCCCGGGTTCATTGGCGGCAGGGGATAATTTTCCCGCGCAGTGTTGGAGCCGAAGATGTTCTCCCCCCGGTTGTTGCGGAAGAGGAAGCCCGCGATCGGCGATGCGAGATGCGCATGCACGCGAAACCCGATGCGGAGGACGAGCCGGTCCAGCGCCGCCGCGGCCCGCACAGAACGGCCTGAACTGTCCGTGAGCGCTGCGCCCGCAATGGTGGCCCGGCCGTCTCCATAGCGGTGACCGCCGGCAGTCCCGGGGAATCCTTCGATCAGATCCGGCGCGATTGCCGGCACGGCGCCGCCCGAAGGTTTTTCGCGGCGTTCGGTTTCCTCCTGCGCGGCCTTCTGCTGCAACGCTTTCTGTTGCAGGACCTCGCGGTGCAATGCCGCGCTCAGGTATTTCGCCACCACTTCGTCCGCTTCACCGAGTTCACGGACGACGCCATTCTGCAGCCAGAGGCACCGCTCGCACAGGGCCTTCACGTCACCGCTTTCATGGGATACGAACAGAATGGTCGCGCCCGCGGCGCGCAGTTCGTGAATCCGCCGCATGCAGCGCTGCCGGAACGCGATATCACCCACTGCGAGCGCTTCGTCCACAATCAGAATCTCGGCGTCGACATGAGCCGCGACGGCAAATGCCAGCCGGAGCACCATGCCGGTCGAGTAGGTTTTGATCGGCTGGTCGATGAAATCCCCGATTTCGGCGAAGCGCTCGATCTCCGCGAAGCGGGCGTCGATTTCTTCGCGCGAGAGGCCGAGCAGCGCGCCGTTGAGATAGACGTTGTCGCGGCCGGTGAATTCCGGCGAAAAACCCGATCCCAGCTCCAGCAGGGCGGAGAGCCGGCCGTTAACCGCGACCGTCCCCGAGGTCGGCTGCAGGATGCCCGCGACGATCTGGAGCAGAGTGCTCTTGCCAGAGCCGTTCGCGCCGATAATGCCGAAAGCTTCACCTCGCGCGACCGAGAAACTGACGTCGCGCAGCGCCCACAGGCCGCCCTTCGGTTCCCGGCGGCGGGAACCGAACACATGCCGCAACCGGCCCAGCTGCGAATCGGACAGAGGGTAATGTTTCGAAAGCCCCTGAACTTCGACTGTGTTCAAAACCCGGGTTTCCGCGCCCGCAGAATGTTTCGCCGGAAAGGATAGTTGCCCGGCATCAGAATGCCGGAATGCCAGCCGACTTCTTCGACGACCGGGAATCCCAGCTTGTTCAGCATCTGGGTCAGGCAGGACCGGTTGGGCAGCCACCAGGAGATGTGGTCTTCCTCGGGGTCGCCGCCGCCCACGTACATCATTGCCGGCGGCTCCTGTGGGCCCTCCGGAAGCATCTGGGCGAGCACCAGGTGGCCACGGCACATGGGCGCGAGAGCGCTCAGAGCCCGCAGGGGGTCCAGCAGGTGCAACAGCACGTCTCCCACGAAAACCAGATCGAAACCGGAGGAGACGCCGGTCTTTTCAAGCGTGAGATTGTAGATCGTCGAATAGCAGCGCTCGACGCGCGACCCGAGCCGCGCTTTGCAGAACTGAAACGGCCCTTCGAGCAGACACCGATAGAGCTCCGGTTCGGAATCGCCGCGCCGCTTCGATTCGAGATCGAGTCCGTCGGGAAAAATCATTCGCTCGATTTTTCGCAGCGAGTTTTCCACGCTCTGCCCCGGGAAGCGGTCGAGATGGCGCAGGGAGGGCAGTTCGGTGGAAACGACGCGGGCTCCGCGCCGCTCGAATTCGAAGGCGAAGAAGCCGGTGGCCGACCCCACGTCGAGCACCGTCATGCCGCGCATGTCTTCGGGGAAGTGGAAATCGGCAACGGTCTGGCGATAGTCGTAGAGACCCGGTGTGACAAGGCCGTCGCCCAGATCGATCGTGTGATACCAGTAAAAGCGGCTCGTATCGGGGAGCCCAAGCTGGCGCACTCGCTCCGGAAAGGCTCTGGTTCGGTCAAGATACTGTTCGGCGGTGTTCACTGAATGGTTTCCGAAGCGGCTCGAATTCCGGGTTACCGGCAAAATCGGATACTAGCAGATGCGCTGTTGCTAAGGTGGTATTCGAAAATGAAGATCGTCATAGACACTGAGGCCGCAACACTGACTCGAACCGTCGACGGAGTGGAAACGACCACAGGCCTCTTCACCCGCGAAGCCTTTGAAACGATCTCCCGGGAATGGGTCCGGGTGGGCTTCGGTCTCAAGTATTACCACAACTTCAGTTGGTTC
>CAZXCO010001097.1:0-2861 GCA_964639095.1 uncultured Solibacteraceae bacterium | reverse complement strand
GCTGCCCCGGGGCGATCCGCCGGTCGAAGAAGATCTCGACCGTGCGCTGCTCGTCGCGTGTAAACTCACGCACCTGGAGGCTTCCGGTGTGGGCGCTGCTCTTCCAATCGACATGGCGCGCGCTGTCCCGCGATTCGTAGGGGCGGATGCGATAGAAATCGCGTCCTTCCCCGCGCGTGTGCGACTCGATCTCGCCGGTAATGGAATCCAGGAGCAGTTCCATCCCGGGATGGGGCGTGAGCGCCGGGTAGACGATCGTCTCGCGATGCAGCGCCACGGTGGTGCTCTTGCGTAAAAAGCCAAAGGGAAATCTTGTCGCGATCACAAAAAGGTTCTCGCGATGGCGGCCCCTGACGGGAAAGACGACGCGGACCGGGGCCTCAATCGTCGCACGGCCCGGGATCAGCGGGAAGTAGATTGGTTCCTGCAGAATCGGCGGGGAGTTGTCGAGTGTGCCCGCCCGTCCGGAGAGCTCGATGGAAAAAGAGGGCGTCAGCCGTTTGAGATTGCGCATGCGTACGCGCGCGGCCATGGGCATCGTCGCGGAGACATGTTCGGGCAGCAGGAGTTCGAGTTCCAGGCCCGCCAGCACCAGACGGCTGATGAAGCCCGAGACGAGCAGGAGCGCAAGCATCGCCGAAAACACGAGGAACAGCAGATTATTCCCGGAGAAAAACGCTCCCACGCCCGTGAGCGCCACGGCGATAACGAAGAGCGCTCCGCCGGCTGTGACGCGGTAGCGCACGCGCCGCCGGAGGATCGCACGAAAACGGTTCAGGCGCACGACTCATTATCCAGCCGGGCTGTGCAGCCCGGGGGGGTGGTTCCGGTCAGAGATTCCTGGTCACCTTACTGAGAGCGCGAGGGCGATCCGGGTCGAGATTCTTCTCCGACGCGAGCGCCGCTGCGAACAACTGGGCGGGAATGATATAGGGAATCGGCGAATAGATTTCGGCGATGCGGGCGGGAATCGAGATCACGCGCGAGCCCGAGTTCGCCGCGGCCAGATTCCGCCGGTCCGTGATGACGACGGTTTCGGCCTTCAGACTCTGCAGACGCGTCAGCATCTCCTGCATGGACGGCCATGTAGGCCCGGACGGCGTAAAGAGGAATGCAGGAAAGCTCGGATCGACCATGGCGATCGGGCCGTGCAGAAAGTCGGCTGAAGAAAACCCCTCCGCGACGACGTAGGACGTTTCCTTCATCTTCAGAGCGAACTCGAAGGAGTTGGCATAATTCAATCCGCGCCCGACCACGATCGCGTGATGCATGAAGCGATACCGCTCCGCCATGACAGTCACCTCGGGTTCGAGTGTCAGCGCCCGCGCGGCGAGATCGGGGATGGTCTGCAGTTCCTCAAGGCGGAGCTTCGCTCCGAGCGCCCATGCGAGCAGATAAAACAGCATCAACTGGCCCGTGTACGTCTTTGTCGCAGCCACACTTTTTTCGCGCCCGGCGCGGGCGAGGAATACGTGCTCGGCGATGCCCGTGAGGGCGCTCCGGGGCTCATTGGTGATTCCGACGGTAAGCGCGCCGGACTTGCGCGCCATCTCCAGGATCTGGTTGGAGTCCGACGACTCCCCCGACTGCGAGACCGCCACCACCAGAGCATCTTTATAGTTCACACGGGCGCCGTAAACCGTATAGACGGAGGGGGCGGAGAGCGACACCGGAATGCCGGTCGCGATTTCAATCAGGTAACGTCCGAAGAGAGCCGCGTGATCCGACGTGCCGCGCGCCACGAGAACCACCAGCCGGGGTTTCCGGCGGTCCATCAGGGCCTTGAATTTTTCCGCCCGGCGGAGCTCGGAAGAGAGCGTGCGGGCGAGGGTTTCCGGCTGCTGGCGGATTTCATCGAGCATGCGCGACATCGCAAGGCCAGTTTAATATCCCGTGATTCGCGCCCGGATTGCACGGATTGGGGCTGGAAAAGAGTCGTTCGCCCGCGGCGCGGGCCGGCGCGGGCCGGTTCGGACATATAATCGAAACAGCGGGAGTCTGGACCGCGTATGGAAAATATATGAATAGCCGCACGAAGTTCGTTGTTGTGATGTCGTCCACGTGCATGGTCGCGCTGCTGCTTCTCGGCGGCGTGGTGAGCAAAGGCGCTCCGGCGGACGAGAACCCTTCAGCGAACAGCGCCGTGTACAAGCACCTCGCGGTCTACTCCGAAGTGCTTTCGCGTATCAAGAGCGAATACGTGGAAGAGCCGGATATGAGCAGCGTCACACTGGGCGCACTGAATGGGCTGCTGGAATCGATCGATCCTTACGCAAGTTACCTCAATGCCGAGCAATACAAGGAATACCTGAAGAACTTCGACAGCTACAAGGGCGACCTGGGGATGGTGCTGGCGAAGAAGTTCGGCTACATCACGGTGGTTTCGGTGGTTCCGGGTTCGCCGGCGGCCAAGGTCGGTTTGACGACCGGCGACATGCTGGAATCGATCAAGGGCATCGCGACGCGGGACATGCCGCTGGCTTATGCCAATCTTCTTCTGCGCGGACAGCCGGGCACGACTGTGGATCTCTCGGTCCTTCGCCGCAAGCCGGAGCCCCAGAAGCTGACGCTAACACGCGCGGTCGTGACCCCGCCGGCTGTGGAATCGAAGATGATGCCGAACAACATCGGCTATATCAAGGTCGCGGCGATGGGACACGATCGGATCAAAGAAGTTGCGGCGGCGGTTGCCAATCTTCAGAAGCAGGGCGCGACGAAGCTGCTGCTGGACCTTCGCTATTCGGCTTCGGGCACGCCCGAGGATGGCGTGGAACTGGCGAATCTGTTTCTGGACAAGGGTCTGATCACGTACTCGAAGGGGCAGAAGTGGCCCCGGAAGGATTACAACGCGGATCCGAAAA
>CAZXCO010001096.1:0-3704 GCA_964639095.1 uncultured Solibacteraceae bacterium | reverse complement strand
AGGCCGGCGGAAAATCAGGTTGTAAAAAGTGGCAATGCTGTCGAGCTCCGTCGGAGACATCCCGATGTGCCGTGCGATGTCACAAAGGCTCTCGTCAGAGATCCAGCCTCGTCGCTTCTGAACGATCTTCAGCGCATCGATCGAAACCGCATCGCGCCTCGGGTAATGCGCCGCTTCATTTTCAATCTCCTGAATTTCTTCGGCTGTCAGCATAAGCGCGCACCTTCACCGATCGACATCCGCCAGCACAAAATCGAGACTGCCGAGGATAATCACCAGGTCAGCGATCATCAGACCGCGCGATAGCCATGACAGGGTCTGAATATGCGGGAAGGAAGGCGTACGGATTCGCGTCCGGTAAGAAACCGTGCTTCCGTCGCTGACCAGGTAGTAAACGTTGTTGCCTTTCGCCCCTTCAACAGCGTGAAGCGCCTCGCCTGCTGGTATCACGGGGCCCCAGCTCACACCCAGGAAATGCGTGATGAGGGTTTCAATGTCGTGCATGGTCCGCTCTCTCCTGGGCGGTGTGGCCAGGTGATGGTCCGACTGGTAAGGACCCTCAGGCATGTTCTTCACGCATTGTTCGATGATTCGAAGGCTCTGGCGCATCTCTTCAACCCGCACCGCCGCGCGGGCATAGCAATCGCCATTTTGCGCTATGGGAACATCGAACGCGAACTGTTCATATCCGCTGTATGGCTGCTTCTTGCGGAAGTCCCATTCCATTCCGCAGGCGCGGAGATTGGCGCCAGTCACGCCCCACTCAATCGCCTCATCCACATTAAGTGCGCCGATGCCCTGTGTACGCGCTTTAAAGATTCCGTTGCGCATGATTGTGCGGTCGTATTCGGTCAAACGCTTCGGAAGGTAGTGGATGAAGTCGAGGATGAGCTTCTCCCAACCCCTGGGCAGGTCTGCGGCGACCCCGCCAATGCGAAACCATGCCGGATGCATGCGGGCGCCGGTAATCGCCTCCACAACTCCGAATGCCACTTCACGGTCATTGAATGTGAAGAAGACCGGCGACATCTGCCCAACGTCCTGGGCAAAGGTCCCATACCAGACGAGGTGGCTGAGAATCCGGAACAGCTCCGACATCATCACGCGAACGACCTGGGCGCGAGGCGGGACTTTGATGCCGGCCAGCATCTCAACAGTCGTCAGGTAGGCGAGGTTGTTCAACACGCCGCTTAGGTAATCGATTCGGTCCGTATAGGGAATGTAGCTGTGCCACGATTGGCGTTCGCCCATTTTCTCGGCGCCGCGATGGTGAAAGCCGATCTGGGGAACGGCGTCAACAATCTCCTCACCGTCAAGCTGCAGCGCGATTCGCAGGACGCCATGCGTACCCGGGTGCTGCGGCCCAATATTCAGAAAGACAAAATCCGATCCATCGCGCTCCCGTCTCATGCCCCATTCTTCGGGGCGGAACCGCAGCGCCTCCTGCTCGATGTTCTCCTTTTCGGCAGATAGTTGATAGGGTCCGATTTCCGTCGCGCGGGCCGGATGGTCCTTGCGCAAAGGATGGCCGACCCAGCTTTCCGGCATCAGCAGGCGGCGCAGGTGCGGATGGCCCTCGAAGACAATGCCGAACATGTCGAACACTTCGCGCTCATACCAGTTGGCTGAAGGCCATATGGACGTGATGCTCGGCAGCGTCAGTCGCTCCTCCGCGAGCGCTGTTTTGATGCGTATGTACTCGTTCCGATCGAATGAGAGGAGATGATAGACAACAGTAAAATCGCTCGCCGGCCGAATGTTGCTTTGCGTCCTCGTCCGCTCATCGATGGCGGAGAGATCGTAGAGCATCCTGAACGGGTGCTCAATGTCCTCCTTGAGAAAGCGCATCGCGGCGGGTATGCGATCCTTCGGAACCCAAAAGGTGGGTATCCGATCGCACGTATCCTGAGTTTCCACGCTCGCGCCGGTCCGAACGCGCAGTTCCTCGCCGATTGTTGGCGCCGCTGTCATATTTGATCGGGCTCCCGGAGCACTCTGGCTTTACTGCGCGACGGCCGCATCAGATCGCGCATCGAGGGAAGAGGGGCGCGGACAGTCTCCTGCGATCCAACCACCCAGCTCAATGGGCGCCGTTCCGTGTCCACTGCCTTTTGCAGCAACAACAGACCCTCGACGAAAGCTTCCGGCCGCGGCGGACAGCCAGGCACGTAAACGTCGACGGGGAGAAACTTATCGACGCCCTGAACGACGCTGTAAATGTCGTACATGCCGCCGGAATTGGCGCACGAGCCCATCGAGATCACCCAGCGCGGCTCCATCATCTGTTCGTAGAGCCGCTGAATGATGGGCGCCATCTTGATGAACACTGTTCCAGCGACTACCATCAGGTCCGCTTCGCGGGGCGTGCCGCGAATCACTTCGGCGCCGAAGCGCGACACATCGAACTTACTGGTGATGCTTGTCGCCATTTCGACATAGCAGCAGGAAAGTCCGAAGTTGAAAGGCCATAGCGAATTTTTGCGGCCCCATGCGACCAGATCTTCGAGACGCGACAGGAGCACATTGCGTCGCACCGCTTGCTCGACCGGCTCATTGTCAGGTGTGGCAACGAGACCCGTGATGCCCGGTCGTGTCAGCGTCCACTGCATGAGACTCTCACTTTGCCCGGCGCGGCTTGGCCGCCCAATCCAGCGCACCGGCGCGCACCACGTAAAAGAGTGCGGCCCCAAGTATCGCGATGAAAAGTACGATCGCTTTGTACCCCGCCCAGCCCAGTTCACGCGCTGCGCTCGCCCATGCAAACAGAAATACGGCTTCCAAGTCGAAGATGACGAAAAACATCGCAATCTGGCAGTAACCGATGGAGAAGCGTGCGCGTGCGGAACCTTCGCCGACGATGCCCCCCTCATACGGTTCGCCCGTCGCGCTTTCGGAATGCCTCTGGCCGAGCAGGTGCGAGGTGACAATCACGGCTGCGGCCAGAAGAACAACCAGCACGAAATATACGACCAGTGGCCAGATCATGAGGGGCATCCATTCGGCAGCCTGCCGCGGCATGCGTTCGTGTCAGGCCGGCCCTGGCTGGTTCGAAGGCTGTGTGAAAACATGCCACCTGCGTATTCGTAAAACTCCGCGCGCATCGGTCTATGTCTGTTTTTGTTCTCCGCTGCTCTGGCGCTGCAATCGGGGACCAGTCTGTTGGCGTTGGCCGTCTGGCGTACTTGCTTCGTCACTCGGGGTTAGGCAACTCCCCTTCCAAACGCGCGCGCCTTTGATCGCACGATCTATTCGGCACTCGCTCAACAGCCTGGCCTGCCAAACAATGGATTTCAAATGCTGGTAAATCTGCCGATCTGACCGTGCCCCATGTCGGCGGGCCGACACTGAAGGAACGCTGGCCGAGAATGCTGATGGTCCCCTGAACTGCATCAGGTGGCTGTCCGCGTTACGTGAATCGGAGGGCATCCGTGGGCCGCGACGTGGGCCGGGTTTCGCCCAGGAGGATGTCAACGCAGCGCCTCTGTAGTGGCTAGTCGCCGTCGACGTAGCGCAGCAGACCTGAGAGCTTTTCGAAGGCGGCACGATCCACGCCACCGCCATGTTTCTCGATCCTATCGGCGGTTCGTGCGCGAAGCTGATCGAGGTTCCAGCCCATTTTTCGACGCCGATCACCGGCACATTGAGATTCCCGCGTTCGCCATCGCATGGAGCCACGGGAAGATCTTTTTTTGTAAGCGAGGTCG
>CAZXCO010001095.1:0-8253 GCA_964639095.1 uncultured Solibacteraceae bacterium | reverse complement strand
CGTCAGCGCCTGGCTGAAGTCGCCCGAGCGATAGGCCAGCGTCGGAACGGTGGTCGAAACATTGTTGGTGATGGTAGTCTGGCGGAACTGCTCCCAGTTGAAGAAGAAAAACAGCTTGTTATGGCCATCGAATAATTTCGGAATCATCACCGGCCCGCCGAGCGAGAAGCCGTAGTCATTCCTTCTCTGTCGCGGGCGCAGCAGATGCCCGTGCTTGTCGTTGGTGAAGGGCACACCGGCGTTGAGGGCCTCGTTATCGAAATAGTCGTAAGCGCTTCCGTGAAACTGGTTCGTGCCCGATTTCATCGTGGTGTTGAAGAGGCCGCCGCCCACCTGCCCGAATTCCGCCGCAAAATTGCTTGTCTGTACCGCGAATTCCTGAATCGCTTCCACGCTGGGCTGCGTCTGCGACTGCGTGCTGTACCAGCCGTTGGTGGCGTCCTGCCCTTCGATCAGCATGGCCTGCGTGTTGGTGGGAGCGCCGTTGATTCGCACGGTCATGTCCGCGCCCGCCGATCCGGGGCCCGAAGACTGTGTGGAGAAACTGCCGCCAGGCAGCAGTTGCACCACCGAGTAAGGATTGCGGATGCCGGAGGCTCCGGCCTGTGCCCCTGTGGCCATCACGGGCAAGTCATCGAGCGCGCTCACCGAGATGTTGTGGCTCAATTCTCCGCTGTCGGTCTTCAACAGAGGCGCAGCTTCCGTTACGGTCACCGCTTCCGCTCTCGTCCCGACCTCCAGCCGGACGTCTACCCGGTAGGTCTGGGCGACATCGACGACAAGGCCCTGGCGAATGTAGGTCTTGAACCCGGGCGACGTCACCGACATGGAGTACTGTCCGGCCGGCAACTGGGTCAGCGTGTAGTTCCCGGTCGCCGAACTCGCTCCGGTGTACACAGCGCCGGTTTCGATATTCGTGACCTGCAACCCCGCGTTGGCGACTATCGCGCCTGTTGCGTCCGTGACTGTTCCGGTGATTGTGCCGCGGTCGCTCTGGGCAAATGCCGTTGCGGCAAACAAAAGAATTCCGACTTGAATTATCAGCGCGCGCACTTCCACTCGCCCCCTGAAAAAAATCTAAAAGGCTGTGCTTCATTCAACCGCTGAAAGCGAAGCCATCTTATACAAAGAAATTTTTAAAAGCAACGCCGAATACGCGTCGGTTCGCAGCGGAATTCAACGAAATTGATACGTTCATTTTTTACCGGGAAGCTGCGGCTCCGCCGATGCGGCATTCGGCGTCACGTTCGAAGGAGAGATCTGCTTCTGGAATGCACCCGCCGGGCGCCTGTCCGGCTATTAGGCGGAAATGTTCTGAACCGCACCTGCGACGATGTTCTCCGGGGGAAGGACGGACTCGGCGCCATTGTCTGCAGCGAATGACGGCCGCGACAGCTCCACACACACGACCGGCTCGGGGCGGTCCTGCACGCGATCAGGCGGGGCCTGATCTTTTCTTCTGATCTGCCGGCAGCGATCGAAAGATCTCAGCGCCGCGGACGGCCGCCAGCGCGCCCGGCCTGCGGTATCGGCGTTCCCGCGATTCCGCCTTTGGACATGAGCAGATCGGCGGTGTCCTTGTGAACATCGATGCGCTGCCCGCCGCGGCTGTTGCCGCCCGCGCGGCCCATCGCATAATCGACGGCCGTGTACCCGCGGGCATCCTTGAGATTCACGTCGGCGCCCTTGTCCAGCAGATACGTGACGACCTTGTTCCAGCCCCAGAATGCGGCTCCGTGCAGAGGCGCCTGCTGCAGGCGGCCCACGCGCCCGTTCAACTCGCCGCCATGCGCCAGCAGCAGATCGAGCGACGCGATGGCGCGCTCCTCGATATCGGAAGTATGGTAATAGCCGCGTGTGTCGGCATCCACCGATCCCATGCCGGAAGCCGCAACGGTCGGCGTCATGCCCTGGTTATTCGGCAGATCGACGATGGCGCCATGTTCGAGCAGCAGTTTGATCGCCGGGGCGTCCTGGGCTTTGGCTGCGCGCAGCAGCGGCGTTGTGCCGGCGCTCAGCATGCGGTCCACACCCCGGTCCGCGCCCGTCGAGCGATAGGGCGGCAGCAGTTTCAATTGCAGATTGGAGTTGGCTCCCTTATCCAGCAGAATGCGAATGATGTCGATCGGAAGCGTCTCGTCGAGCGAGGGCTGGTCCGGACGCCCGCCGTGCGGCAGAGTGTTGTAATCGACCGCGAGATAGAGTGGGCTGCGGCCCCACCAGTCCCACCGGTCGACATTGGCGCCCTTTTCGATCAGGTATTTCGCCACGTCAAAATGCGCGTTGAAAATCGCCGAGATCAGCGGCGTCACGCCCTCGGGATCCGGAAGGTCGAGTTTCGCGCCGTGTTCGGTCAGCGCCTTCACGCAATCCATACAGCCTTCGCGGACCGAGAACAGCATCGCGGTCATGCCGCCTGGAGGACGAGGCTGCGCGCGCGGCTCCTTGCTGACCAGCGGCGTCATCAGGTCAGCGGCCGATTTCGCGTCCACCTCCGCGCCGTGATCGAGCAGGACGCGCATCACGGCTCCCTGGCTTGAAGCCGCGGCCCACATCAGCGCGGTCTGCTCCCGCTGCTTTTCCCTCGCATTGGGATTCGCGCCCTTGTCCAGCAGCAGCTTCGCCGCCTCGGCGTTGGCGGTGCGGGAGACGAGCATAATGGGCGTTTCGCCGTCGGGCCCCGGAGCGTTCGGATCGGCGCCCGCATCGAGCAGCGCGCGAATGGCTTCCGTATTCGAGTTGAAAGCGGCCTGCCCGAGAGGCGTGGACCCGAGCTGATTTCGCACCTTCGGATTCGCGCCGGCCTTCAGCAGGCGCAACACAAGATCCGTATCGTTCAGGCTGGCGGCCCACAGAAGCGGCGTCGATCCATCGGCCTCGGCCGCATTCACCTCGGCCGGCTTCTTCGCGATCATGTCGATCGCGGCCGACCGCTGGCCCGTGCGGATCGCGGCCGCAAGCGGTGAATTGCCGCCCGCAGCGCTTCCGAGTTCGGCGGGGGCGGCGAATACGGGCGCCGCGGCCAATACAAGCCCGGCGGCAATCGCGGCAACGGTCGGCTTTTTCATCGCACCTAAATCTCCATCAGTTTTCCGGTGCTGTCGCCCAGCTTTTCCTGCGGAACTCCCGCGCGGTCCAGCAGCGTCAGCAGCACGTTTGCAAGGGGCGTGTGGGGCGCGGGCGTCAGATGCTGACCGCCCTTCACGGTCTTCCATCCGCCCACGATCGAGATGGGCAGCGGATAGTGGTCGTGTGCGTTGCTGTTGCTCATGTTGCTGCCATAGAGGAACAGCGAATGTTCGAGCATCGTGCCGTCGCCATCGGGCATCTTTGCGAGCTTGTCGAGAAATTTCGCGAACACCTGCGTGTGGTAGGTCTGAATCTTCGCCAGACGGTCCAGCTTGGCCGCCTCATTGTTGTGATGGGAGAGCGGATGGAATGCGTCGGGCACGCCGATGAACCCATAAGTCTGGCCGCTGACTTCCGCCGCCACCATGAACGAGAAGATGCGCGTCATGTTGGCCTGCAGAGCCAGAGCCACCAGATCGAACATGAGGTTGATGTGCTGGTCGAACGGAAGAGCCACCGGCTTCGGAGCATCGGGGATGGTGACGTGCGAGAGATCGCGCGCCTCCATTTTCTGGATGCGCCGCTCGATTTCACGCACGCTTTCGAGGTAATCGGAAACCATCGCCCTGTCGGACGGCCCGAGAACGCGCCGCAGATCCTGCGCCTCGTCGCCCACCATGTCGAGCACCGACTTATACTGCTTCGACAACTGCGCTCGCTCAGCCGCGGTGTCGCCCTGGCCGAACAGAGTGATAAACAGCTTCCGCGGATCGATTTCGACCGGCAGCGGCGTCGTCGGAGTGCGGAAGGAAATAGTTCCCGCGTACGAGCAGCCGTAATCGCGGTCGCAGAAGCCGCCCCCGCCGTGATTGTCCGTCGCCACTTCGAGCGAGGGCAGCGGTGTGTCCTGGCCGATGTGCTGCGCGGCGATCTGGTCCGCCGTGGTTCCCGCGTGCGGCGCCTGGCTGACCGCCGGATGAACGCACGAGAGCCACGTTCCTGGCGCGAGGGCGTGCACCGGGCCGACGGGGGCCTGATTATCGAGATTGCTGATGACCGTGGTCATCGCCTTGTAGTTATCGAGGGGCATGAGAATCTGACCGAATTCGCCGATTTTGCCCTCGCCGGTCGGCGTCCATCGGTTCATCACCGCCCCGTGCGGGAAGTAAATGAATCCCAGGTGGGGCGTGGGTTTCGCGGCTGTCTGCGCCAAAGCCGTGCGCGCCGGAATCATGGCGTCGAGCAGCGGCAGCGCAATCGCCGTCCCCGCCCCCCGCAGCACCGTGCGGCGCGTCAAATGCTTTCTGGTCACAAACATTTCAATGGCTCCTTTTCTCTATCTGGCGGCCACTTCCGTGGCGGCTGGCTGCCCGGGACTGCCTGGCTCAGTCTTGTCCGACTCGATCCTGGCCGGTTCCACCATGCTCGACTGGAATGCCGGCGCTTTCACAATCCCCATTACGATAGACGAAAACTTGTAGTTGTCGCGCCCCGCATCGCGCACAATCTTCCGGATCGCGGGCATGTCGTAATACTCCACTCCCCGGCCCAGCGCATACGTCATCATTTTTTCCGTCATGGTCTGCACGAACTGCGCCGGATGCTTCAACAGCGCGTTGCGCAGATCGGCCGGACCGTTGACCGGAGTGCCGTCTACCAGCTTCCCGCTGGTGTCGATCCGGGTTCGCGTATAGCGATCCGTCGTGCGATACGTGCCGATGGTGTCGAAGTTCTCAAGCGAGAAGCCGAGCGGGTCCATCACGCCATGGCAGGCGTTACAGGTCGGGTTGGCGCGGTGGGCTTCCATAATCTCGCGCACCGTCTTCGGCTTTTCGCCTTCCTTGTTTTCCTTGAACGGCGGCAGGTTCGGAGGAGGCGGCGCCGGCGGCGTCCCCATGATGTTCTCGAGAATGTAGGCTCCGCGCAGCACAGGCGACGTGCGGTTCGGATACGCCGTCACCATCAGCACGGCGCCCTTGCCCAGCAATCCGAAGCGGTTCGGATCGGTCAGCGTCACGCGCCGGAACTCGTCGCCGCGGACGTTCGGAATGTCATAGTGCGCAGCCAGGCGTTCATTGACGAAAGTGTAGTTGGCGTTGAGAAGATCGATCACGCTCCGGTCGCCGCGGAAGACGCTGTCGATGAACATTTCCATTTCGCGCTTCAGCGCCGCTCGCAGCGACCGGTCGAACGACGGATAAACGAAGGGATCGGGCTCGAGCGCGTCCATGTCACGAATCTTCAGCCACTCGAACGCGAAATTGGTGGTCAGCGTTTTGGCCCGCGGATCGGCCAGCATCCGGTGAACTTCGTGCTCCAGCACCTTCGGGTCGCTCAGCTTGCCCTGCTCCGCCACCGTGAGCAGTTCGTCATCCGGAATGCTGCTCCACAGGAAAAACGAAAGGCGCGAGGCCAGCTCCATGCCGTTCAGCTTGTAAATCGTGCCCGGCTTCGCGTTCGCAGGCGGCGGCTCGACGCGATAGAGAAACTTCGTGCTCGCGAGCATCGCGACCATCGCGTTTTCAATGCCATTTTCAAATGTGCCTGTCTTGCGGCCGTCGTTATAGAACTGCATCAGAGGCGCGAGATCTTTTGCCGTCACCGGGCGCCGGTACGCCTTTCTCGCCAGATTCGAGAGGATGCGCGACGCGCACGAGGCTTCTTCACTTGCGTCGGGAGGATGGCAAACGAAGATATGCGCGCGGCTCGCGGTCTCCGCCGGCATGCCAGTGGGATTGAACGGCCCGCTTACAGTGACGCTCGGGCCGCCCCCGCGTCCTCCGCGCCCGCCACCGCCGGCCGCGGTGCCCGTGCTCGCGTAGCCGGTCCCGGCCGCGCCGGGCACGAACCCGAACAACTCGCCCTCGCTCTCCACTAAACTGTGGCCGGCCGCGGCCGCGACGATTTCGTGCATTCCCGCCGATAAATGAGTGCGTCCATGCGTGTCGACCTTCGCCCCATCCACCGTGAAGAGCGCCGGATTACCGGTGGCGCGCAATTCATAGTCTCCGGCATAGGGGGCGAGGAAATGCGCCGTGACGCCGCTGCGAGCCCCGGGAGGCAGCGCCACGTCCGGGTCAATTCCGCGCAGCGTCGTGCGGACATCCTTATCCGAAGGCGGCGTCCCGATTGCCTGTTTGGCGACGGCGCGCGCCGCCATGATGTATTGCTCCAGAAACGAAGGCGAAACCTTCAGCACGTCCGCAATGTTGTCGAATCCGTCGCTGATATCGTCCGTCGGAAGCAGCGCCGCGGAATTCACGTCGATGTCGAACAGATCGCGCATGGCGTTCGCGTATTCGGCGCGGTTCAAGCGATGAATCCGGACACTGCCGGGATTCGGATTGGCCGCTCCCGCTTTGTCGAGAGACGTTTCGAGATATGTGGCCAGCGTATTGACCGCATCGAGCGGCGGCCTCGGCATACCCGGCGGGGGCATCATGCCGGCACGCAGCTTGCGGATGGCGCGCTCCCACTTCACCGCGTTCTTTTCCGGATGGTCCAGATCCAGCCGGTCGAGCTCCAGTTGCGCTGTTTTGAGCTTCTGATTGTGGCAGACGACGCAGTACCGGTTGATGAGGGCCCGGTTGGGATTAACGCCCGGAGCGACCGCGGCCGGCGCCGGTTTCGCCGCCTGTTGAGGCGCTGCGGTCAGTGCGCCTGCCGCAAACGCGGCGAGCAGTAAGTTGCGCATTATGAGTAGCGGCCGCCCCACATTGTATATCCGTTCGTTACGGGCAGCGTGAATGGGAACAAGCCGGTGGATCATTGTCGTTAGTGGTTTCTTCCTCCGGGACTACACGATTCCCCCGAGCTCACGAACGTGACCCCAGAGGCCACGATAGGCCGTAAAGATGAATCGATCGGGATCGCCGGTCAGCCGGCCCTCGAAATCCTTCATGGCTTTGGCCGCGATCATATCCTCGGGGCCCTTGCCCTGCTTCAGAAGCTTCACAAGATGATCGCGAATCTGCGTCACGGTATCCAGGCTTGCCTGCAGATCGGCCTTCGTCATGACGGGTCCGCCTGCGGGCACAATCCTCGTCGCATCGTTGGCGATACCGAGCAGCGTGCGGTGTGCCTCCTGCATTCCGCCGATCCAGCCTCCAGTGAACCAGTCGAGATCGGGGAGCCTGCCGGGCTGAACCGCGTCGCCGACCGCCAGAACGTTTGCGTGGGTGAAATGAACGTAGATGTCACCGTCCGTGTGCGCCAGAGGCAGATGGCCGTATTCAATCGGCTCGCCGCCGAAAGTCGCCTTACCCGTGGTGTAAAACGTCTCGGAGGGCAGGGCGTCTTTCGCGCGCGGCGGAAAAACCTTTTTGTCCCAGTCGTGGATGATCTCCTGGGTCATCCAGAGTTTCGTGTTGACGTGCGACAGCAGTTTGGCGCCGGCCTTCGCCATCGCGTCGTTCCCGCCTGTCGATTCCGTATGCCAATGGGTGTTGAAGACGGTTTCGGCGCTTCCCGCGGCTTTCAGGACGTCCGCGGAATGGGCGGCATCGCCGCAATCGACGAGCAGGCTGCCGCTGTCACCCGCCAGAACGACGATGTTGTTCCCCGCGCCGGTGATCAGCGTGATGCGGTCGGTGAGTCTCGTCGTGGTGGGGGCCGCTTCGGCAGAGGCTATGCGCGAAAGGCCCAAAGCCGCCGCGCCGCCTGCCAGCGTCCGAAGGAATTCACGTCGTGGCGAATTCATTATACAGAAAATATTGTATCGCTCGCGAAATCCATGCGGGGAGGCGCTCCTCAAAAAGCAGGAGCGCCTCCCCAATCGGGCAATTCCGGCCCGATTGCCGGTAACTCAGGGCTACCGGCCGTACGGCGTCAGATTCGGATCGTAATATTCCTGTCGATATTCCTGTGACGGCGGATATTGCGCGGAAGGATAAGGCGGTTGACCCGCATAGCAGGAAGGGTCAGGGACCCATGCGCCGGAGTTGTCGTAATAGCCCTGATCGCAGGCCGGCGGCGGCGCATAAGAATAGTCCGGGGCGTATTGGTAATCGTATGGATAGACGTCGTAACCGTATGGCGCGGGTTCGGCGTAGTTGAAGTACAGACCTCCATTGCTGTAATACCGGCCGCTGTAGTATCGGCCGCCGTAATACCGGCCGCGGGAGTGTCCGTCGTAATATTCGCGATAGCTGCGGTGCGTGTCAGCGCGGGGAGCTTCATAGCGCC
>CAZXCO010001094.1:0-3974 GCA_964639095.1 uncultured Solibacteraceae bacterium | reverse complement strand
CCGCTTCGCATACTGTGAAGGCCCGGCCTCGCAAAAAGGTATGGGTCCAGACCTGGGATGCGCCGACGTACAAGGATTCGACGATCGGCGACAAGGTCGATGGCGAAGATCTCGAGGTCCGCAGAGCAGCCGTGGAGGCGTTGGGACCCTATAACGGCTCCGTTGTCGTCGTTGATCCGACGAACGGCCGGGTGCTCAGCATCGTCAACCAGGAACTGGCACTCGGTGGCGGTTTTCAGCCCTGCTCGACGATTAAGGTTTCTGTCGCTCTCGCCGCGCTCCGGGAAGGCCTCGTGGCGCGCACAAGCCCCGTCCGCTTCTACAGCAAGCATTCCATGGATCTTACGGATGCGATTGCCTATTCCAACAACTATTACTTCGCTAATCTGGGGATCAAGCTCGGCTACGAGCGGATGAGCTATTACGCCCATCTCTTTGGCTACGGCGAGAAGGCGGGCATGAACATCGAAGGGGAGCATGCCGGCTCATTCCCGCCCGCGCCGCCGCAGAACGGCGGCATGGGCATGCTGACCAGCTTCGGCGAAGAGATCGAGCAGACGCCGCTGGAGCTTGCGGCACTGTTAAGCGCGGTTTCCAACGGCGGAACACTCTACTGGCTGCAATACCCGCGCTCTCCGGAAGAAATCAATAACTTCCGGCCTGAGGTCAAACGCCACCTCGATATCGGGAATCTGATCGAAACGATCAAGCCGGGCATGAAAGGCGCGGTGGATTTCGGCACCGCGCGCCGCGCCAAACAGGAAGATGAGATCCTCGCAAAGACCGGCACCTGCAGCGAAGGCCGCACCCATCTGGGTTGGTTCGGATCGTTCAATGAGACCGGCGGCCGGAAACTTGTGGTCGTGGTCATGCTGACCGGTGGCCGGCCTTCGATCGGCGCCACTGCCTCCGGTGTCGGGGGAGACGTTTACAAGCGCCTGGCCTCGGAGAATTTCTTCCGGATGACGGCGCCCCTGACGCCGGCCCTGCTCTCGCCCCAGCTTTCGATTCACCCTTAATTTCCGCCCGGTGACTGCTCCGGCCCGGTGACGTCAGCCGTTCGGGCAGCGAGCGTCTTTGACAACCCCTAAGCGGGGAACTGGGCCGTGATCTTCGGTTTCGCCTGCCCCTCGCGATGGGGGGTGAGAACGATCGTCAATTCGAGTTCGCTCACCTTCTCGCCAAGCCGCACGATCAGCTTGTGAAAATTCGGATTGGGCGCTTGCGGCGGAGGGGCGTGCAGCGGCGCGATGTCGAAAACCGCGTGGCGCGGCGAGCGAATTTCCGCGGCCAGCACCCATCCGTTTTTCCGCAGCGTGGCGTTCTGCCCGTTCACGGTGATCTCGGCGTCGGTCATCATGCCCCAGATGACTTCGACGGGCATATCGCTGTGGACCATGTCCTGGATCACGAAGGCCTGCCGCTGCGCCAGCGCCACCCGCCGGAGCCACTGCTTCACTTTGCCCGGATTAGCGCGGGAAAGGTCGATCTGCGCCCAGCTGAAATCGGGCGTGAACTCCTGTCGTGTGATCCGCGCCTCGGCTCGCAGGTCCTGGTTCTGATTGTCGATCAGGAGAGTATTGTGCGATTCCGTCCGCGTCCGGTAGTAGGACCAGCGCTGCCGGCCGAAGTAGCCGGGCAGATCGTAATCGTCCGGGCCGAGATCCACCGCCCAGCGCACGCCCCCGGCGTCGATGACGAAACTTCCGAGGTCGAGATGGGCGTGGGAAGCCTTGTTGTCGCCTCCCTTGACCGCCAGATAGAGTGCGTTCGGGTCGTCCCAGGAGCTGCGGAAAAAAGAAATGTCCACGCCCCGGAATATCGCATCGCGCGGCCACGCCCCGGGCTGCTGCTGCGGAGCTTTGGCTCCCGGATCGAACCATGCAAGATCGTACGCATCGGGATGCGATGTGCGTTCGAGCGCCCTTTGCTCGCTCCACGAGTACTGCGGCACGCTGAAGCGCTTCGCCATCCAGTACATCTCCGGCGAGAGTCCGATTTCATCGCTGGAATCGGCGAAATTAAAGACTTTGCCCGCCGGGCCCGTCATGTGGATGCGGAACCGCCCCGCCCGGTCCACGCCGTGGAAGGCGCTGAGGCCGTAGTCGTTTCCGAGCGCTGTCTGCAGCGAGGCGAAAAAGGCGCAGGCATACCGGGTCACCGACTCCCAGTACTGCGGTCCTTCGGGCCACGACCCCTCGACTCCGTACGTCGCAAGGCCATGCGGGATCGATTCCAGTACATGCCGCAGCAGTTCGCTGCAGGTTGCCGTCATGGAAGGCTGCGCGATCGGTGGTTCGTCGCCCGCGATGGCCAGCGCAGCCATACCCATCGCGGCGTTGCAGACGATGTTCGCGTTCAGGCGCCCGCGCGGCCATCCGGCGTCGCTCTGATAAATCGGCAGCGCGACTTCGATCGCTTTGCCCAGGATCGCCTCCCGGATCCAGCTTCGATCCGTCGGCGTCAGTCCGTTGAACAGCCAGTCGTACCCCACCGAGAACGCATGAGCCATCTCGGCTGTATCCACGAAAACCGCGGGATTCCAGTCGCGAAAGCTCGCGCCCGCCCGCAGTTCTGCTACCGCCCGGCGCAGATAGGAATCGCGCAGAGTGATCCGGTACATCAGGGAGAGCGTGGTCACGCGTTCCAGGATCTTCCGGGTCTGCGTGTGCAGCCGGGGTCCCACCAGCTTGTACTCGGCGACAGGAGCCGTCAGCAGGCGGTCGGCATTTTTTTCAAGATCCGTATACATGCGGCGCGCGACTGGATTGTCGTGCAGCAGAGGCCGCAGCTTGTCCAGATCGGCATCGGTCAGAATGAGGCGCGGATGCCGCGGGTGCAGCAGTCGCATCGGGTCGTCGTCGGGCTGGGTTTGCGCCCAGCCTGCAGCCATACAGGCGAGCTGGCCCAACAGAACCCGGCGTGTGACTTCGCGGTCGCCACTCACTGTAGATTCAGTGTAACGGGAATCACTCCGTGGGCTCGATCCGAAGCAGAGCGCCATCGCTCTCTTCTGTCAGAACATAGAGAAATCCGTCCGGACCCTGCCGCACGTCGCGGATGCGCTGTCGAAGACCTGTCAGGAGAGACTCCCTCCGAAGTTCCTGCATTTTGCCGTTGAAGACCACGCGCTCGAGCCGCCCCGTGCCCGGAATCTCTCCGTAGCGCATGCCGCCCACGAAGATATTGCCCTTCCACGCCGGAAATTTGTCGCCGGTGTAAAATGTCATTCCCGACAAGGCGATCGAGGGAATCCAGATCACGATCGGCTCGGTTACGCCTTCTTTGGAAGGTGAGTTGGCAATCGGCGTACCATCATAGTTCCGCCCGTAACTGACGAGTGGCCATCCATAGTTCCGCCCCGGCAGGATATGGTTGATCTCATCGCCGCCGTCGGGCCCGTTCTCGTTGGAGTAGACCTCGCCGGTTGCGGGATCGATCGCGAGTCCCAACTGGTCGCGATGTCCCAGCGTATAGATCTCGGGCTTGTAGCCCGCGCGGCCCATGAAAGGATTGTCCGGCGGGACGGTGCCGTCATCCCGGAGTCGCAGCACTTTGCCGTAATCGCTCTGCGGGTCCTGCGCCAGCTTGCCCGTGACCGCGCCGGTGGTCATGAAGATCGTACCGTCCTTCGCGAAGGCGATTCTCGAACCGCCCAGAACCGTGGTCATCTCGCCGCTGAAGAGATCCCGAACGTCGGTCAGCCCGGTCCCGTCGAAGCGGCCGCGCGCCAGAGTCGTCGCGCTTTGGCCATTCTCCCCGGGCTTGCTGTATGTGAAATAAACCAGGCTGTTTTCCGCGAAGCGGGGATGGAGCGCGATGTCAAAGAGGCCGGCATTGCGTACCGCGTTGACCTTCGGGATCCCGGTCAGCGGTTTCGGATCGAGCACGCCATGGCGGATGATTCGCACCTGCCCGCCGCGTTCCGTCACGAGCATGTCGCCGCCGGGGACAAACGCGACGCTCCACGGATG
>CAZXCO010001093.1:0-9019 GCA_964639095.1 uncultured Solibacteraceae bacterium | reverse complement strand
CGCGAGCCCCAATGTGAGGGCTGCCGCGGTGCGTGCCGTGTTTCTCCGGAACACTCTGGTCCGGGTGCCACAGTACCGGCAGGCGCTCGACGAGGTCAAGACGCCCGCCGATCTGGTGAGCGATCCGTTCACCCGATTTTTGAGACTCCCCTCTCCCGATTCGGATCCGGCCCCCGCCGATCTCTCGCTTCGATTCGAGGCCGCGCCGGCGCCCCATGCCCCGCAGCACCCTCTCTGGGTGGGGGCGATTTCCTTTGACGACACAGGAAAATCTTCGACGGTCTGGGCCGATGAGAAGAACGTGCAGATCGACGGGGGTGCAAGTCTCCCGTTCCCCGGCGGCTCTGCAATGGGCCGGAATCCGGTCCTCGGCATCGACCTCAATTACGATTTCCGGACCGATCTGGTCCTCGCGGGCGCCAAAGGCGTTCGAATTTTCGAGCAAAAGGATCTCGCGCACTTCACCGACGTCACGCCGCGGACAAAGATTCCGTCCTCTGTGATCAACGCGGCGTGCACAGGCGCGTGGGCATTCGACGTGGATCTCGACGGGGACCTGGACATTGTTCTGGGCGCGCCTTCTCCAGCCGTGCTGCGCAACAACGGTGACGGAACGTTCGCCGTCGTCAGCCCATTCAGTGGCATCCAGGGTCTGAAGGCGTTCGCCAACGCCGATATCGATGGCGACGGCGATCCCGATGTGGCGCTGATCGATGGCGACAACAAACTGCACGTGTTCTCGAATGACCGGCTGGGGCAGTTTCACGCGAGAGCTCTTCCCCAGGGACTCGACGGACGTTTCGAGACCGTGATCGCCGCGGATGTCAACGACGACGGGGCCATCGACTTCGTTCTGCTCAGAGATGACGGGTCAGTGATCCGCCTTTCCGACAAAGACGAGGGCTCCGCCTGGGATTTTGCGGAAGTCACGAAGGCTGCCGCGCCCCACTCCTCTGCTCTGATCGCGGCCGATTTCGACAACAACGGCAGCGTGGATCTTCTGACGGGCGACGGCGAAATTTTCATGGGCGGCACAAAGAATTTCACCCGCCTTCCGGGCAAAGCCGCTATCGCTGCGCCGGCGGTGCTGGACTTGAACGGCGACGGCCGCCTCGACATCGCAGGGCTTTCCCCGGATGGCGCGCAAGCCGTCACCCTCCTCAACCGGGGGGCGAAAAATTATCACTGGCACGATATCCGGGTTCGCGCCGCCACGACGCAAGGGGATCAGCGGATCAACTCCTTTGGCATCGGGGGCGCGATCGAGATCCGCTCGGGCCTGCTGCTGCAGAAGCAGGTCATCACGTCGCCGGTTGTGCACTTCGGCATCGGGGATCATGTACGCGCCGACGTCGCCCGCATCATCTGGCCCAATGGCGTGCCCCAGGCGGAGTTCGACCTCAAAACGGAAGGCGAAATTCTGGCCGTTCAACGGCTCAAAGGCTCCTGCCCCTGGCTGTTCGCATGGGACGGCCGGCAGATGAGTTTTGTGAAGGATGGATCCCCGTGGTCGGCCGCCCTCGGGCTGCACATCAACGCGCAGACCGTCTCGGGCATTCAGCAGACTGAGGAGTGGTTCAAAATCCCGGGCGAAAGTCTGAAGCCGCGCGATGGCTATTACGATCTGCGGATCACGGCGGAACTCTGGGAGACCTACTATATCGATCACTATTCGCTGCTGGTCGTGGATCATCCGGAAGGCACCGCGATCTATACCGACGAACGCTTCGCAACGCCGCCGCCTCCGCTTAAGATCTTCACCACCTCCGAGCCGCACTCCTTTGCAAGCGCCCGCGACGACCGCGGCGCCGACGTGAGCGCGGTCGTCAAAGATCTCGACCGGAACTATCTCGACACCTTCGGCCGCGGTCCGTATCAGGGGCTGACGCGCGATCACTGGGTCGAGGTGGAGCTGCCGCCAAATGCGCCCGCGACCGGCCCGCTTTATCTTCTGGCTTCCGGCTGGCTTCACCCCACCGATGCCACGGTGAATATCGCGATCGGACAGAACAGCATTCCGCAGCCACAGGGGCTCTCGATCGAAGCGCCCGATGCGCACGGCAACTGGAAGACGGCCCGCAAAAACCTCGGCTTTCCGGCAGGCAAGATGAAAACCGTCGTTCTCGATCTGAACGGCATCTTCCCGCCGGGCGCGCCGCGCCGGCTGCGTTTGCGCACCAACCTCGAAATCTACTGGGACCAGCTTGAATGGGCCGTGCCGGCGCCCGACCGCAATCGCATCCAGCATCTTGCCCTTGCCGGGGCGGACCTTCGCTACAGAGGCTTTTCCATGGTGGAAGCCGCGAACGCCTCCTCGCCGGAATTGCCCGATTACAACAGGGTCACCGGGTCGGGGCAGATCTGGCATGACCTTGAAGGCTACGCGACACGTTTCGGCGATGTCCGCGAACTGCTCGAAAAGATCGACGACCGGATCGTCATCGCCAGTGCGGGCGATGAACTGCGGCTGCGGTTCGCCGCTCCGCCGCCTCCTCCGGCGGGCTGGAAGCGCGATTACGTGATGATCGGCGACGGCTGGATCAAGGACGGCGACTTCAACACCGTGTTCTCGAAAACCGTGCTGCCGCTGCCCTATCACGGGATGAAGAGCTACACGGTTCCGCCGCGCCGGCTTGAAGATGACCCCGGCTACAAGCTTCATCCTGCCGACTGGCAGAAATACCACACACGCTACGTTACGGCCGACCGGTTCGACAACGCGTTGAGGAATCAAAACCGATGAGACTTTCGTTAACCCTGCTGTTCGTGGCGCTCGTGGCGAGCCCTCTGGTCTACAAACGGATTGAGGCCCGCAACGAGGCGTCCGGCAGCGCCATCAGCCGCAAGGACGCTCTCAGCCGCTACGGGTTCAGCTTCCAGGAAGTATCGAAGGCCGCCGGCATTCATTTCAAATACGTCAGCCCGGTCTTCGACGCGAAGCTGAAGCCGATCATGCCGGAAATCGCCTCAATGGGAGCAGCAGTATCGGTGGTCGACTTCGATCGCGATGGCTGGCCCGATTTCTACGTCACAAACGGGGGCGAAGGCAGCAGCAACGCGCTCTATCGCAATATGCATGACGGCACATTTCGCGATGTGGCCGCGGAAGTGGGTCTGGCCGATCTGAATCAGGCGGGCACGGGTTTCTCCACCGGCTCAGTCTGGGGCGACTATGACAACGACGGCTACGACGATGTCTTCCTCTACAAATGGGGCCGCCCCGAGTTGTTCCACAACGACGGTGGCAGGCATTTCACGCGGGTGAGCGAACAGGCCGGTCTGCCGAAATGGGTGAATGCCAATTCCGCGCTCTGGTTCGACTATGACGGCGACGGCAAACTCGATCTCTTTCTCGGCGGCTACTATCCGGAAGACGTCGATCTCTGGCACCTGAAGACCACGAAGATCATGCCGGAGAGCTTCGAGTATGCCCAGAACGGCGGCCGGAAATATCTGTTCCACAACCTGGGCAACGGGCGCTTCGAAGAAGTGTCCGAACAACTCGGAATTCAGTCCCGCCGCTGGGCGCTGGCAGCGGTGGCCGCGGATCTCCGGGGCACCGGACATCCGGATCTGTTCATCGCCAACGACTACGGCGTTTCGGAACTCTATCTGAACGACGGCGGCAAACACTTCCGCGAGGTGGGCAAGGAAACCGGCATCGGCTATGCGCCCAAGAGTGGAATGAGCGCAGCCGTCGGGGACGTGCTCAACGACGGCCGCATGGGCGTCTACGTCTCGAACATTTCCGAACCGGGCATTCTGATTCAGGGCAATAACTTCTGGGTTCCCGACAACGCGAAATCGGAGATGCCTCGCTACCAGAATCTTGCGAACTCGATGAACATCGCACTCGGCGGCTGGAGTTTTGGCGTTCAGTTCGGCGACCTCAACAATGACGGCTTCGAAGACCTGTACGTCGTGAACGGCAACGTTTCTCTCGATCGCCAGCGCAGCTACTGGTATGACTTCTCCAAGGTCGCCGGAGGCAACAAAGCGATCATCTCCGACGCTGCCAACTGGCCGCCGATCGATGGCCGCAGCCTCGCCGGATATCAGCAGAAGAAGATTTTTCTGAACGACGGGGCTGGACAGTTCAAAGAAGTCGCGCAGGCGGTGGGAGTGGCCGATGTTTATGACGGGCGCTCGATCGCGCTGGCCGATTTCGGGAACCGCGGCGTGCTGGATGCCGTCGTAGCGAACCAGAACGGTCCGGTGCTGCTGTACCGGAACACGACGGAACCCGGCAATCACTGGATCGAGTTCGATCTGGAAGGACAGGCCAGCAATCGCGGCGCGATTGGCGCCCAGGTGCATGTTTTTTGGAATGGGCAGCAGCAGGTTCAGGAGGTCGCCAGCGGCAGCGGCTTCTGCGCCCAGAACGATCGGCGGCTGCACTTCGGGCTCGGAAAATCGGGCGCCGTCGATCGCGTCGAGATTCGCTGGCCGTCCGGAAAAAGCCAGACCATTACCGCTCCCCAACTGGACAGGATTTACAAAATCAAGGAGGTGTCATGATCCCGTCAGCCACCGCAAACACCGCTGCTCAACCCGCATCCGCTGCGCGCGCGACCGGTCCCCTTGCTTCTTTCGCGCGGTTTTTCAGTATTGAGAATCGCTATCTGCCGCCGCTTTTCATCACCACCATCCTGCTGGTGAGCCAGGTCTCGTTCGGTGTCCTCGAGAGCTTTTCGCGTACGCTGCTGGCGATCGCGACCGCCATGGCGTTCGAGTTGGTCCTGTCCCGGCTTGTCCTTCACAAGTGGCCGATTCTGGCGAGCGCCTACATTACGGGGATCAGCGTCGGCATTCTGTGCCGCACTCCGGAATACTGGCCCTTCGCGCTGACGAGCGCCATCGCCATCACGTCGAAGTACGTAATCCGATGGAGAGGAAGGCACCTGTGGAATCCGTCGAACTTTGCCATTGCGGTCATGCTGCTGGTGGCGCCGGAATATTTTGCGACGCTGATGACTCAATGGGGGAATGCGGTCTGGCCGATGCTCGTGGTGTGGGTGCTCGGCGCGCTGATTACCTGGCGGGTGAAGCGCTTTCACATTACCGCGACGTACGTGGTTTCCTTCATCGCGCTGGCCTTCGTGCGTACCGCGATCACGGGGCATCCGTTCTTCTCTGAAGTGGCGCCGATTACCGGCCCCATGTATCAGTTGTTTATCTTTTTCATGATTACGGACCCGCGGACGACTGTGAAATCCAAACGCGGACAGATTTTCGTGGCGTTTCTGGTCGCCGTGGCCGAGATGGGCTTCCGCCTCGCTCACAATGTGGACGCGCCATACTATGCGCTCACCGTCGTTGGTCCGATCGCCATGGCCATCGACCTCTGGCGGTCTTCGAACAACGCCGGGACGAAGCCCGGTTCGACGGTGCGCGCGGCCGCGGTTTAGATTTCTTTCGCTTTTCGCCTGGCGGCAGGGCTTCGGCCTTGCCGCCGGGCGGCTTTTCCTTCAGCGCACGCGCTCTTCAGGCTCAAAACGCCAGCGACGCATAACTGCCGCCGAAAAACACGAGAGGTTCGCCTTCCCGGCATCCGGCACGGACGACCTGCCCGATCAGCACCGCATGATCGCCCGCTTCAAACCACCGGAATGTGGAGCACTCCAGATGTGCCAGCGCCCCTTCGATCAACGGGGCTCCGCATTCCGCGCGCTGCCAGTTCACCCCCTGAAACCGGCTCTCGGACGGCATGGAAAATCGCCGGGAGTGATGCTCCTGATCGCACGCCAGAACATTGACGATGAAATGAGTGCTTTCCAGAAAATACCGGAGGACGCCGCTGCGCAGATCGAGGCAAACCATCACCAGAGGAGGGTCGAGCGAAAGCGAGGCGAAGGAGTTGATGGTCACTCCATGCGGCCGGCCTTCCGCATCGAGAACGGCGATGACGGTGACGCCCGTGGCAAAGCGACCGCAAACCCGCCTGAAAACCTCTGAGCCGGCGGGTTCGAGAACGGGCCTCGCAGCCGGGGCAGTATCCGTCCTGCCTGACATCGTGAGGGTCATTCTACCATCGTTTGTTGCTTGAAAATACGGAAATACGGAGCTGAAACCGGCGGATTCCGCTATTGTCTCAGGGAAACGCTGTCGCGCGCCTCAGACCAGCACAGTAAAGGCGTTCTCGGTGCGCTGCACGGGCCGATAGAGCGTATCCCGCTCCACCGGAGTCCGGCCGGCCATCCGGATCAGCCGCAGGAGTTCGCCCCGCCGCATCGACTGCGATGTCGTCGCACCGGCGTCGTGATAAATCTTCTCCTCGACCACCGTGCCGTCGATGTCATTGGCGCCGAAGCGGAGCGCGACCTGCGCCACCTTCGGCGTCATCATGATCCAGTACGCCTTGATGTGCGGAATATTATCCAGCATCAGGCGCGCGACCGCGATGTTCTTCAGGTCGTCGAATCCGGTCGTCTTCGGGATATGCGAAAGCGCCGTGTTGTCCGGATGAAACGCCAGCGGAATGTAGGTGACGAAGCCGTTCGTCTGGTCCTGCAACTCGCGCAGCCGGACCAGATGATCGACGCGGTCTTCCTCATTTTCGATATGCCCGTAAAGCATCGTGCAGTTGGAATGCACGCCCAGTTCGTGCGCGGCGCGCGCTGTCTCCAGCCATTCGTCGCCGGTCAGCTTGTGGTCGCAGATGATCCGCCGCACGCGTTCATTGAAAATTTCCGCCCCGCCGCCAGGCATGGAATCCATCCCCGCCTCGCGAAGGCGTTCGAGGACCTCGCGCACCGAAATCTTCTCCCGGCGTGCGAAGTATCCGAT
Organism: uncultured Solibacteraceae bacterium; assembly: GCA_964639095.1. Taxonomy (GTDB): domain Bacteria; phylum Acidobacteriota; class Terriglobia; order Bryobacterales; family Bryobacteraceae; genus BOG-234. Next base: position 2,233 of record CAZXCO010001093.1, on the reverse strand, counting down.
CTCCACCATCGTGAAGGCTTTCAGGTGGATCTGCGGATAACGCTCCTTCAGCCCGCGCAGCATCCGGCAGAACCATTCGAGATTCAGCTCCGGATGCAGGCCGCCGACAATGTGGAACTCGGTGATCGCCTCGCTCCAGCCTTTGCCGGCGACTTCCCAGACCTGCTCGAGCGACATCGTATAGGAAGTCGGATCTTTTTTCTGCTTGCCGAACGCGCAGAGCCGGCAGCTCGCGACACAGACGTCGGTCGGGTTGATATGCCGGTTGACGTTGAAGTAAGTGACGTCGCCGTGCTGCCGCTCGCGCACGATATTCGCCATGTATCCGAGCGCCAGCAGATCGCTCGTCCGGTAAAGGGCGACGCCGTCGTTGAAGGAGAGTCTCTGACCCGCCTCCACCTTTTCCCGGATGCCTTCGAGGCGACGATCTTCAAACAGGACTCTCATGGCTCAAGCGCTTCGATGCAGCAGCAGAATATCCGCCGCCCAGAAGACGAAGAATAACACGCTCACCCAGCCGTTCATGGTGAAGAAAGCCGCATTCACGCGCGAAAGGTCGTCGGCCTTCACAATGCCGTGCTCGTAAATGAGAAGGCCGGCGACGGCCGCCACACCGGCGAGGCTGAGCGCTCCGAGCCGCAACTGCCAGACCAGCATCAGCAGCGCCGCGATCATCAGGATGTGCAGGGCGCGCGCGACCATCAACGCTTTGGGAATTCCGCAGAGCCGCGGTACGCTGTACAACTGCAGATCGCAATCGAACGCGTAATCCTGGCAGGAATAGATGATGTCGAAGCCGGCGGTCCAGAACGTGACCGCCGCGGTGAGCCAGAGAATGCGCGGATCGAGCGAGCCGCGCACAGCAATCCACGCCGCGGCGGGCGCGATGCCGAGCGCGAATCCGAGCACGATGTGCGAAAAATGCGTAAAGCGCTTGGTGAACGAATACGCGAGAACCACCGCCAGCGCGATGGGCGCCAGCCGGAAACAGAGAGGATTCAGCTCCCAGGCGGCCAGCAGAAAAACGGCGCTGGAGACCAGCGTAAAGCCCCAGCAGAAACTTCGGGACAGCAGGCCCGCCGGGATATGCCGGACCTTCGTTCTCGGATTGCGTGCGTCGATCTCGGCGTCGGCCAGGCGGTTGAACGCCATTGCGGCCGAGCGTGCTCCGACCATCGCTACCACAATCCAGAGCACGATCCACCATGCGTGCGGGGCCTGAAAACCGCTTTCACGAAACGCCAGCAGCGCCCCGGTGAGTGCGAACGGGAGCGCGAAAACCGAGTGCTCGAATTTGATCATTTCGAGCGTCAGCCGCAGGCGTTTTAAAAACATGGAACGGAAGAAGATACCATTTTATCGGATGACGGAAGATCGACTGCGGATACTCCTGGAGGAAGTGCGGAGCGGCGCTTCGGATGTGGATTCCGCCCTCCGGCGGCTGCGGCACCTCCCGTACGAAGACATCGGATTCGCCAACATCGACCACCACCGGGCGCTTCGTCACGGGGTTCCCGAAGTGGTATTCGGACTGGGCAAGACGGCCGATCATGTGATCGCCATTGCGTGCAAGCTGCTGGAGCGGGCCGACAACGTTCTGATCACGCGGACCAGCCCCGCCATGGCCGAACGGGTCATGAACGAGTTGCCTGGAGGAGAATACTTCGCCCTTTCCGGCGCGATCCGCTTCTGGCGCAGCCGCGAAATTCAGGGCAAGGGAACGATCGCCGTGGTCTGCGCCGGCACCAGCGACATCCCTGTGGCCGAGGAAGCCCAGGTCACCGCGGAAGTGATGGGCAATGAAGTGGATGCCATCCACGACGTCGGGGTGGCCGGGATTCACCGGCTCATCGGCAACAGCGAACGGCTTCTGGCTGCGCGCGTCGTGGTGGTCTGCGCCGGCATGGAGGGCGCGCTCCCGAGCGCCGTGGGCGGAATGGTGTCTGCGCCGGTCATTGCGGTCCCGACCAGCGTCGGCTACGGCGCCAGCTTCAACGGACTGGCCGCTCTGCTCGGCATGCTGAACAGTTGCGCCAGCAACGTGACCGTGGTGAATATCGACAACGGCTTCGGCGCCGGTTATGTGGCCAGTCTCATCAACCGGCTCTGAGGCGTTTCAGGAACCCCGCCGCTTCCACCCCTCCTTGTTGATCTGGCGCGAACGCCCCACCGCCAGAGCTTTTGCCGGCACTCTCTCGTTGATCACGCTGCCTGCCGCGATGTAGGCGCCCAC
>CAZXCO010001092.1:0-3323 GCA_964639095.1 uncultured Solibacteraceae bacterium | reverse complement strand
CTTGCCGAGTTCACGGCGAACGGCGGAAGAACTTCGGTATAGCCATGCTCGCGGGTATGCATGTCGAGCATGAAATTGATCAGCGCCCGCTCGAGTTTTGCTCCGAGACCAAAATAGACGGCAAACCTCGCGCCCGTGATTTTCGCTGCCCGGTCGAAATCGAGAATGCCGAGGTCCGGACCGATGTCCCAGTGCGCTTTGGGTTCGAAGTCGAACGCGCGCGGCTCGCCGCACTTGCGGATCACCGGGTTATCTTCGGAGGTCTTTCCCACCGGTACGGATTCGTGCGGGATGTTGGGAACGCCGGCCAGGAGTTCGCGGTATTGATTGTCGAGATCTTCGGCTGTTTTCGCGAGAGCCGTGATCCTCTCACCCAGAAAGCGGGAGCGTTCCTGCAGAGAGGTGGTGTCGGCCCCTTCCTTACGGAGTTTTCCAACCTCGCGGGAAATCTGATTTCGCTCGGCGAGCAGCTGTTCGGATTCGGTAATGGCCGCGCGGCGCCGGCCGTCGAGATCGCGGAACTGGTCCACCGGCAGCGTCCACCCACGCGTGGACAGGCGCTGGGCCATGGTCTCCAGATTGGCGCGAAACGCCCCCAGATCGTGCATATAGACGTATGCTAGCAGGCGCAGCTGATATCGCCTGCGGGTTCAATCTGTTTTGAAAAGAAAGATTGCTGAATGGTGCGGCGGGCCTGGCCACACAGGCGTTGGTCCTTGTGCGGCGGTACAGAATGCTGTTGCCGTTACTCCTCTTCGGGTTCCGCGGCCACCGGCTCCAGGTCTTCGGCTTCGAAGATCTGCCGGCAGTCGAGGCACTCCACGTAGTCCACGCCGTCTCTACGGGCGAGGACGATTGTTTTCTTATGCTCGCAGGCGGTCTGCATAATCAACGCTTGAGATACGAATTATTTTAATGTTTTGGGATGTGGTGTCAAGGGCGCGCGGTACCGCAACGTGCGGCTCGCATGTGCTTGAGAACGGTTTCGGCTGCAAGGCGGTCCCGGCACTCTATAGGGCAGATTATAAACCCGCAGCGGCATGTCGGGGAAACCATCTCTGCAAATATTGTAATTCTTTTCGGAAGCAACTTTCTGGCCATTGAGTGCGCTGCCGGTTGCGAAAGCACTCTGCCCCTGACCATTCGCCGGGCGGAATATTCAAAACGATAAAATTCCTTCAGATGCCCTTTCCCATACACAGGCCGCGCCGCCTGCGATCGAGCGAGTCGATCCGGCGCGTGGTTCGCGAAACCAGACTCGAGCCCGCCAATTTCATCCTGCCGCTGTTTATCTGTCCCGGCGAAGGCGTGCGACGGCCGATTGCATCCATGCCGCCGCAATGCCAGTTGTCGATCGATACGGCGGTCGAGGAGTGCCGCGAGATTCGCAGCCTCGGGATCGGCGGCGTCATTCTGTTCGGACTGCCCGAGTCAAAAGATGAAGAGGCATCAGGAGCGTACGATGACCAGGGCATCGTGCAGCGGGCGATTCGCGCCATCAAGCGCGAGCTTCCCGATCTGCTGGTTGTGACCGACGTCTGCAATTGTGAATACACCAGCCACGGGCACTGCGGCAAGATCGTCAACGGAGAAGTGGATAACGACGCCACGCTCGAGTGGCTCGCGGCCGGAGCGTTGTCGCACGCGCGCGCGGGCGCGGACATCGTCGCTCCTTCCGACATGATGGACGGGCGCGTGGCAGCGATCCGCCGGAAGCTCGACGACAACGGCTATCCGAATATTCCGATCCTTGCCTATTCGGCGAAGTTCGCCTCAGTCTTCTATGGACCATTTCGCGAAGCGGCGGATTCGGCGCCTCAGTTCGGCGACCGCCGCAGTTACCAGATGGACCCCGCCAACGGGCGCGAAGCCATGCGCGAAATCGAGCTCGACCTGGAAGAAGGCGCCGACATGATCATGGTCAAGCCCGCCATGCCGTATCTCGATCTGATCCGGCAGGCGCGCGACCGCTTCGACGTTCCGCTCTCGGCATATCAGGTCAGCGGCGAATATTCGATGATTATGGCGGCGGCGCAAAACGGCTGGATTGACGAAGAGCGCGCGATGGTGGAGAGCCTGACGTCCATCCGGCGGGCCGGCGCCGATTTCATTCTGACCTACTTCGCCAAACCGATGGCGCGTCTGCTGGGCTGAGGCTTTGCGGGGAGGCCGCTACAATGGTGCTTTCCCATGCAATTTCTACAGAGCAGCCTCGTTGAACTGATCACCCAGACGTCCACCAATCTGCCCCCCGACGTACGCGCCGCCATGCGCGCAACGGGTCTCGCCGAGAAGCCCGACACGCAGGCGTCGCAGGCGCTCAGCATCATTTTTTCCAATATCGATATGGCGGCGGATGACTCCGGCGCCATCTGCCAGGACACAGGAATGCCGACCTTCTATGTCCATACGCCCGTCGGCGTCAATCAGCTCAGGATCAGAGAGGCGATTCGCGCGGCCGTGGCGGAAGCGACGAAGCTGGGCAAGCTGCGTCCCAACTCGGTCGACTCGCTTACGGGCAAAAACAGCGGCAACAACCTCGGACCCGGCACACCAGTGATCCACTTCGAGCAGTGGGAGCAGGACGAAATCGAAATCAAGCTCATCCTCAAGGGTGGCGGGTGCGAGAACAAGAATGCGCAGTATTCGCTGCCGGCCTCGCTGGATCACATGGGGCGGGCCGACCGGAGTCTCGAAGGCGTGCGCAAATGCATTCTCCATGCCGTGTGGCAGGCACAAGGGCAGGGGTGTGCGCCGGGCGCGCTCGGCGTCTGCATTGGAAGCGATCGCGCTCATGGATATGACGTCGCGAAGGAGCAGCTCTTCCGCCCGCTCGACGACACGAATCCCGACCCGGTGCTGGCGGAACTCGAAGCCCGGATTATGAAGGAAGCGAACGAGCTGGGCGTTGGCGCGATGGGTTTCGGCGGCAGGGTCTCGCTGATCGGGTGCAAGATTGCTGCTGCCAACCGGCTGCCTGCCAGCTTTTTTGTCTCCGTAGCTTATAACTGCTGGGCCTTCCGGCGTCTCGGCGTGCGGCTCGACGCCGCGACCGGAGCCATCACCGGTTGGCTTTACCGCGATCCGGCCCGGGCCGTCGAGAAGATGACGAAGGGCGAAGGATTCCCGCTGACCGGACGCGAGGTCGTTCTGAGCGCGCCGTTGACCGGGGAGAAAGTGCGGGCCCTTAAGGTCGGCGACATCGTCTTGATTCGCGGCGAGATGTACACGGGGCGGGACGCCGTCCACGCGCACCTGATGAAGAATCCGCCGCCGGTCGATCTCCAGGGCGCCGTGCTCTATCACTGCGGACCGGTTATGCT
>CAZXCO010001091.1:0-4377 GCA_964639095.1 uncultured Solibacteraceae bacterium | reverse complement strand
ATTCGCATCTGGCGATTCTGGGGTTTGCAAGCTTTGCCGCGGCCTGCGGCCTGATCCATGCCTGGAAGAGGATTCCGTGGGCGCGCTACGATGCCATGTTGCTGTCGTGGTCCTACAGTCTGCTTCTGGCGGGCGTCGCGGTGATGGTGCTTGACCTGACGGCAGGCGGTCTCGTGGAAGCGCATTTCTGGAATTCCGCCGCGCCGTGGATTGATTCGGTGCGCGCCGCGAAGCCGTACTGGCTGGTGCGCGCCGTGACATTCGTGCCGATCATGGGTGGATTCCTGGCGCTTCTTGCCGGATTGCTGGTGGGCAAGCGCGGCGGCGGTCTGGCCGCTATTGAGAAGGAAATCGGGCTGGAGCCGGTCAAGGAGATCGCGCCAGGTCTGGTGCCGCAGGCGGCCGGGAAAAGCGGGGCATGAAGAGATGAACCGCTTCCTTCGCATGTCCTATCTCGCCGCCAGCATTGGCGGAGTGGGATTCTTCGCGATGTCGGTCCTGCTGCTGGGAGTGTGGCCCGCGCGTGTCCTCGAGCGCCAGATTGAAAGCACGTCGCCGGACCATCCGCTTCCTCTTACTGCAAGCGAGGAGCGCGGGCGGCTGATCTACAGCCAGAACGGCTGCGGCTATTGCCACACACAGCAGATTCGATATCTCGACCGGGACGTCGCGCGCTTCGGCGCGTCCACGCTCGCGTGGGAAACCATCTACGATTACCCGCAGCTCTGGGGAACGCGCCGCATCGGTCCCGATCTCTCGCGCGAAACTTCGTCGCGGTCGGACGACTGGGAGTTCGCGCACCTCTATGAGCCGCGCAGCATGGTGGCGGATTCCGTCATGCCGCCCTTCCCCTGGCTGTTCGAGGGCAGCCCCGACCGGCCCCGGCAGGACGCGCGGGATCTCGTGGCGTACCTCAATACGCTGGGCCGCGACCGGGCGCTGGCCGGCACGGAAGGGGAGGCGCACGCCCGCGCAGCCTGCCAGTGTTCCGGCGATCAAAGGCGGCTTGCCTTCGACGGGCCTCTGCTCAACGCCAACCCCGCGCTGGCGCGCCGCGAGGGAGATCATCCGAAACTGGCCTCGACGGGCGACCGGAATCGGGGATCGCAACTGTATGCGCGCAACTGCGCCAGTTGCCACGGGCCTCGCGGACTGGGCGATGGCGCCGGGGCGGCCGGGCTGAGCCCGCGTCCCACGAATTTTTCCGAACACGAGTACACGCTGGACCGGCTGAGCTTCGCGCTCTGGAACGGCATCGCCGGAACCGCGATGCCCGCATGGCGCGATCTTCCGGCGGCGGACCTCTCTTCTGTCGCTTTGGTGGTACGCGGCTTCCACAGCGCGGCGCCCGAGGCGCCGGCGCCTGGCCAGAATGACTCCGGCTCGAACGATCCCGGGGCAAACGTCTATATGGCCCATTGCGCGCAATGTCATGGCGACAAGGGCGCGGGCGACGGTCCTGCAGCCAGCCGCTTTTCCATCGCGCCGCCGGATTTCCGGAGCGAACGCCCAAATCTCGAGGCCAGCCTTCGCGCAGTGCGTGAGGGCGTGGAAGGAACGCCCATGCCTCCCTGGTCCGGTAAATTGTCGGAAGCGGAGATGTCGGCGGTGGCGAATTTCGTCCGTGGATTCTATGAGCCGGATGCGGGGGCGGGGCAATGACGGACATGCCGGATTTCATGGGCGCCATGAACTGGATCGTGCTGGCCGCGCTTCTCCTCACCGTGGTTTTTCTGGCGGCGTGGTTTTTCTCGCGGAATCTGCGGCGCTGGATCGAGCGTCCGAAGTACCGTTTTCTGGCGGACATTGAGAGTTACGACCGTGGCCAGGCTGCCGGGAGGCCTCCGCATGAGTGAGCGCGGCGGGGTCGGGATGGTCATGATCGCGTGCGCCGCGATCGGCGCCGTCACAGTGGTGGCGACGATGGCGCTCGGGCACGCGGGCGCAGCGCACACCGCAAGCACGGCCACGGCGGATTACGGAGAACGGCTGATGACCAGGACGACGGCCTGGCTCGGCCCTGACGTGACGGATCCGAAAATGCGCTACACACGCAGCCGCCTCGCCTGCGCCTCCTGCCATTTGGGCGCCGGCGCGGAGCCGGGCGCGTTGAGCCTCGTTGACGCCGTCGGACATTACCCCCGAATTTCGCCGCGCACCGGGAAAAGGGAGACGATTGAAGACCGCATCAACGAGTGCATGATGCGCAGCATGAACGGCCGCGCGCTGCCGCCGGATGGCGCGGAGATGACCGCGATGGCCGCCTGGCTGCGCTTTCTGGCCGGCCGGTATGCGGCGACAGGCGCGAGCGAGCGCGCTGCGCACGACCCGCCGGCGTTTCAGGCTCCGGATCGCGCCGCCAGTCCGGAAGCCGGCGAAAACGTGTTCAAAAAGAGCTGCGCGGATTGCCACGGAGAAGACGGCGCCGGGCTCGCCGCGACCCGCAGGCTCGTGGACGGCTATCTGTTTCCGCCGCTTTGGGGCTCGAACAGCTTCAACGATGGCGCGGGCATGGCGCGCATTCTGACCGCGGCGGCATTCATCAAGGCGAAGATGCCTCTGGGCCGCGCAAACCTGGATGATGGCGACGCATTCGACGTTGCGGCGTTCATTCTTTCCAAATCGAGGCCGCACATGGCCAATCTCGAGCGGGATTACCCCGACCGGTCGAAAAAGCCCGTGGATGCGGGCTATCCACCCTACGCGGATTCCTTTCCTCTGACGCAGCACCGCCTGGGCCCGTTCGCGCCAATCGAAGCATACTATCAGGGATCGAAGAAGTAGCAGTGCGCGCGAGAGATGGCGAAGCCTTCCGGCGGTTCATAACGCATCGCGATCCGGATTCGAGCCCGGAGCTTCCGGGCTTCGGCGGCGGCTTCCTCGACTTCCCGTCCCGCGTCGGGTCCTTCGCGAAGCAGCCGCGCGCCGGCTTTCGAAGCCAGGCGGAAGAGCGACAGGATTGGCGAGCGGTAGTGGGCGGTAGCCGATCCGTTCCCTCCCGATGCAGGCATCGCCTGGGGATCGAAGAAACAGCCTCACACGGTGATCTCGACGATCGACCGTGTTCCCAGCGAATCCGGCAGTTCATAACGCATCGCGATCCGGATTCGAGTCCGCAACTTCCGGGCTTCGGCGGCGGCTTCCTCGATTTCCCGTTCCACATCGGGTCCTTTGTAAAGCAGCAGCCGTGCGCCGGCTTTCAGAGCCGGGCGGAAGAGCAACAGAGCGCGCGAGATCGGGGCGACGGCACGAGCGGTAATGACGGGCGCGATTGGCAGTTCTTCGGCGCGTGCCGCAGTGACCTCGACGTTGGGCAGCTTCAATTCACCAAGCACCGCCTCGACGAAACGCGCCTTCTTGCGGATGGATTCGGCGAGTGTGAAGCGGGTCTCGGGCAGCGCGAGAGCCAGGGGAATCCCGGGGAATCCCGCGCCGGTTCCCGCGTCCAGCACGTGCCCCGCATGCTCGAACAGGCGCCAGGGCATCACGGAATCGAGCACGTGCTTGATGGCTGCCTCCCGGGGCGTGGTGATGCGCGTCAGGTTCAGCACCTGGTTGGCTTCGGCGATCAGTTCGAGATGCCTGGCCGCTCCCTGGACTACACTCTCGCGATGGGGCAGCGCATCCGGCAATACATGATTCAGCGCGGCTTCGAAGTCCACGAAGTTCAGTTGTCCTGAAGCTCCTGGCTTTCGCTGAGGGCGGCCTGCTCGTCATCCAGGCGCTTCTGCTCCTCGAGAATCGTCATCCATTCTTCGGTGAGTTTCCGGGGATCGTCCGCGAGGTCGATTGGTTCCTGCCGGATCTCGTCCGTGCCCTTCAGGAACACGGCGGATATCCCCATGGGGCCCGGCCGCAGTTCCAGCCGATGGCCACGCGCTTCGAGCCGGAGCGTGTTGCCGATCCACATCAGATGAACCTTGGTGCGGCTCCGCCTTCCGGCCAGCGTCGCCTGCTGCATCAAAGCCTGGGCGAACGGGTCCTGCTTCAGGCGTTCGGCCCAGGGAGCCTCGGCCAGCGCGATTGCACGCTCCCGTTCACGCCGGTTCTCGTCGAGACCACCTGCATTGCCGGATTCCAGTGCTTTGAGGTTGTTTTCGAGATTGTCGAGAAAGCTCATTCACCTATTGTGGCAGGCGGGAAATGAGCGATTCCCGGGGACGGGTCAGAGCGCCCCCAGTCCGATGGCATAGGATGGCAACGCGTGCGCCAGCCTGCGGTCGAAAGGGGAGCCGGGCCCGTTGACCTTCTGCTCGAAGCCGCCATGGCGAAAGGGCGGGTCAAGCGGCACGTCGGGCACGATATCCGTTGCATTAATCACCCGGACCGTCTGGCCATACCACAACGCGGTCGCGAAATCGGGGTCGCCGACGCGCG
>CAZXCO010001090.1:0-2404 GCA_964639095.1 uncultured Solibacteraceae bacterium | reverse complement strand
GCGCATCGTATTGCCGCTGACGGTGGCTATGGCGCCGGCGATCGGCAAGGGATTCATGATCAAAGTGACGCGCAACCGGGACCGCTTTGCGGCTGAGGTGGTTTCTATGATCGCGATCTATTCGAGTACCAGCGTGCGTGACTCTGATCTGGAGCCTCTGCTGTCCAGGGCGCTCGAATCGCGGGAACTGCTGAAAATCAGGTCAGTGCGGGTTGACGCCCACCAGGCGGACGAGAGTTGCCTCCTCCACGGACCGGCAGTGTGCTTGAGCGCGGCCGGGACGGAGTGATCACAGGGATTCAGAGACCAGCCGGCGCCAGCGATTGCCGCTCATTGAGATACAATTTCTTCGCATGAACAGACCTTTCCCAATCGTGGCGATCGCCGCCGCAGGCTTTTCCCTGCTGCTGGCCGGGCAGTCTTTCGCGCAGGCTCCCGCAGCCGCGCCGCGGAGCCAGGCGCGCGCGCCGCAGGGCTCTGCCGGAACAGAATCGGGATTCGCGGTTTTCCAGACGCGCTGCATGGGCTGCCACGGCAACCCGGCCGTGGAACGCGCGCCCTCGCCGGCATCGATACGGGAAATGTCGCCCGAGCATATCTATGAAGCGCTGACCACCGGGGTCATGAAAGGCCAGGGCGCGAGCCTCACGGAAGATCAGCGCCGGATGCTGGCTACCTTCATGAGCGGCCGCACTCTCGGCAGCGAGTCGGAGGGCGAAGCGAAGAACATGCCCAACCAGTGCGCCGGCAACCCTCCGATGGCCGATCCGGCGTCAGGCCCCGCATGGAACGGATGGGGCGCCAACATCAACAACGACCGCTTCCAGACCGCGAAAGCCGCTGGTCTCTCCCCTGATCAGGTCCCCCATCTCAAGCTGAAGTGGGCCTTCGGCTACCCGACTGGCCTGTCCGCTTTCGGACAACCCTCTGTGATTTCGGGCCGCGTCTTCGTCGGCGCCGACACCGGCTACATCTATTCTCTGGACGCGAAGACCGGTTGTGTTTACTGGTCTTACAAGACGAAAGGCTCGGTGCGCAACGCCATCAATGTGGGTCCGGTAAAAGGCCGCGGCGCCACGAAGTATGGCGTCTTTTTTGGAGACGCGCACGCCAACGTTTACGGTCTCGATGCGCAAACCGGCCAGGAACTCTGGGTGACGAAGGTCGATAATCATTTCGTCGCCCGCATCACGGCGGCGCCCGCGCTCCACAACAACCGCCTTTACGTACCCGTCTCGTCGTCCGAGGAATTCACCGCCGCGACGCTCGACTATCCCTGCTGCACGTCGCGCGGCAGCGTCGTGGCGCTCGACGCCAGCACTGGCAAACAGATCTGGAAAACTTACGTCGTTTCCGAACCGAAGCCCACAAAGAAGAATTCGAAGGGCGTGCAGAATTACGCTCCCGCCGGAGGCTCCGTCTGGAACACCCCGACCGTGGACCCGAAGCGCAACGCCATCTATTTCGGCACCGGCGATGCGGAAACCGAACCCGCACCCGACACCACCGACGCCATCATGGCTCTCGATCTGAAGACGGGCCGGCAACTCTGGCACTATCAGGCGCAGGCCAACGACGCCTTCCTCGGTGGATGCAGTGGCGCCTCGAAAACGGATAACTGCCCGTCCGAAAACGGCCCCGATCTGGACATCGGCAACTCGCCCATCCTGCGGACGCTCGCCAATGGCAAGCGAATTCTGCTCGCCGCCACCAAGGATGGCAATGTGATCGCGCTCGATCCCGATAAGAACGGCGCGGTCGTCTGGCACGTCAACGTCGCTCCCAAACTGAACGGCCGGGCGGGACGCCTGGGCGGCATCGTCTGGGGCGGGGCCGCGGACGATAAAGCCGCGTACTACGGTCTGAGCGCGGGCGCGATGGTTGCCGTGCAACTGGCGACCGGCGAGCGTCTGTGGTTCACCAACCTCGCTCCGGAAGGCAAGCGGGTCTCAAACGCCGCCGCCACAACCGAAATTCCCGGCGTGGCTTTCGTCGGCGGCACAGACGGCAGACTGCACGCGCTTTCAACCGCCGACGGGAAAGTGGTCTGGGAATTCGACACAGCGCGCAAATTCGAGACGGTCAACAAAGTGCCCGCGCACGGGGGCGGCATCGGTTCCGCCGGCGTGACCGTCGCCAACGGCATGATGTTCGTCGGATCGGGTTACGGCATCACGGGCAATAACTCCGGCAACGTGCTGCTCGCCTTCGCCGCCGAGTAGGCCCCTATTTCAATCACCGCAGCGCGTACGTCAGGCCCAGTTGCGCCTGGAAGGAGTTCTTCTTGAACCCCGGTGGCGGATTGTGCAGATAGTTATCGAGAGTCCCGAACGAAACGTTCAGCCGCTTGTACATCGGCACCGTCAACAGGGCGCTGCCGACAGCGGAAACCGCATCGAGATTG
>CAZXCO010001089.1:0-2460 GCA_964639095.1 uncultured Solibacteraceae bacterium | reverse complement strand
GGAAATTTCTTCATCCGCAAGATCATCAACATCAAGGTGTGAACGAGACGACCCGATGCTGCCCCTGGTTCTCGCAACTTTCCTCTTTCTGCTTCTGATGGCCGTGATTTCGATTTACGGCTATCGCGCCTATGTGCGGCCGGGAAGGATTTTCGACCGCGTGGGAGGCGTTGCGGAGGCGTCGGTAGAGGAAGAAACGGCGTCGGTCAAGCCGAAGGACATCGTTGTCAGAGTTTTCGAGCAGATCGGCGAGCAGATTCCGCTGAACCCGGTGGATCAGACGGTGGCGAAGCGCGACCTGCTGAGGGCGGGATTCCGGTCCGATGGCGCGATCCGGATCTTCTTCGGCATCAAGGTAATCTTCTGCGTGGTGATGTTCCTGTTTGCGTTGACCGTATACCGGCACGTCACCGACAACCCGGTCCTGCGCATCGTTTTCCTGGTGGCCGCCACAGGCGCGGGTTATTATGCGCCCGGACTTTACCTGGAGCGGCAGGTCAGAAATCGGCAGGAGGATCTGCGGCTTTCGCTGCCCGACGCGCTGGACATGATGGTGGTCTCGGTGGAAGCGGGACTCGGCCTCGATCAGGCGTTGCAGCACGTCGCGCGCGAAATCGAAGAGACGCATCCGGCGTTGAGCGACGAACTGGGGCTGGTCGGGCTCGAAATGCGCGCCGGCAAGCGGAGGGCGGAGGCGCTGCGCAATCTGGCGGACAGAACCGGCGAGGATGAACTGCGCAAGCTCGTCGCCATTCTCGTCCAGACCGACCGTTTCGGAACCAGCATGGGGGAAAGCCTGCGGACGCACTCGGATTTCATGCGGATGCGGCGCAAACAGGAGGCGGAAGAGCGGGCCGCGAAGGTCGGAGTCAAGCTGGTATTTCCGATCTTTCTTTTCATTCTGCCTTCGATGATGATCGTGTCGGCCGGGCCCGCGATGTTGAAGCTTTTCCAGGATCTGTTCCCGATGATGAGTAACTTCGGCAAATAACTGAAAGGAATTGGAGACGCAAGATGAGTCAAACAATGTTGCAGATCATTCTCTGGATCGCCACCCTCGGGGTGCTGGTCCTCTTCCTGCAGCGGCGGCGCAAGCGCCGAAGCAATCAGTAAGGCGGCCGGACCGATCGCGCGATTGACGGCCAATCCACCAGAAAAGGAGAGCGAACGATGAATCCAACAGTATTGCAGGCTGCACTGTGGGCGGTGGCGGGATTGTTCCTGGCGCTTCTGATCATTCGACGCAGCAAGCGCAAAGCGTCCCGCAGCTGAAATCCGAAAAGCGCCAGGAATCTCGCGGCGGGGGCGACGAAGCCCGCGCGCTTGTGCGGCCGTATCGCCGCGCCGCGAGTCCGGCAGTTTCTCTTTCGGGCGGGCGCTCGCCCATCACCGAAAAACCCGGTCAGCCGGCAAGGACGCGGTTGCCGGCGACCAGAATCATGCTGAGATTCCAGACGACCACTCCGGCATACCAGTAGTTGATCCAGCCGACGAGGCGGACCCGATTCATGGCCACACAGAGGCCTCCGATGCCGAGAGCGACAACCTTCGAAAGGGCCACTCCGAAGGCGGGCGAGGTGGCGTGTATCAGTTTGGCGATGAAGGGGCTGGCCTCGCTCGCACCCAGCTTGAAACCTGCGAGCGTCGTCAGAAAGTCGAGTAACTGAAGATATATAAAAATCTGAATCGGCATTATGAATGGCCTTGTTAGATACTGATTCCGTACCGCACCAGATATAAAAACGCGAGCACGCCCACGGCCATCATCGCGCCGTGAGGCAACCGGACTCCTTTGTCGGTACTGACATTCAGCTCGTCGCTGCTTCGCCACGGCGCCCGAAGATGCAGCAGGTCCTGAATAATCCATCCGACGTTGAAAAATGTCTTCCGCACACGGCCCAGCAGCAGCAGAAAGACGACGGCTATAATCCCCCCAAGGATCGCGGTCAAAGCGAAAATCCACAGGCAATTGCCGGGTCCCGTGATCGAGCCGACGGCGGCCAGAAGTTTGACATCGCCGGCGCCGCGGGCACGAATCAGATACAACGGAAAATACAACAGAAAGCCCAGCCCGAGACCTTCAGCGGCGTGACCGAGACCGGAAAAACGCGCCGCATAGGCGTTCCAGCCGAGGCCGGCAAGCAGGCCCGCAAGCACCAGCCAGTTCGGAATCCGGCGGTAGCGGATGTCATATATCGCGGCCACTGCGACCAGAATTGCCAGTAAGATCTGACCCGCTCCGGGCAGGAAAGGGTGGACAGGCATCGTTGAAGAAATGAGTATAGCCCGGATCTAACTTCTTACAGCATGATTTCGGGTTGAATTATCGAAAGTTAACGCCCGGTACGCTAACTGAATTTCCGGCCGGCGCGACCTCGCCCGCCCGCAGGGCCTGGGCGCCGGCCCCGGCAATGGCAAGATCCTCGCCGCCGGGGATGATCTCGACAACCGTGCCCTGCA
>CAZXCO010001088.1:0-1658 GCA_964639095.1 uncultured Solibacteraceae bacterium | reverse complement strand
GAAGGGCTGGGGCTCTGTGTTCGCTGTCTATGCAGGCAGCGGCAATGTTCCACCCCTGCTCGGAAGTTATGCGGTCGAAGCGGGCGCTCTGGTCTTTCACCCCCGATTTCCGTTCTCGAACGGAGTCCATTACCGCGCTGTATTCCGTCCGCCGGGCGGCGGCGCTCCCGTCGAAAAGGTGTTCGGGGAAGACGCTCCCAGGCCGGCTCCCGCGGCCCGCGTCGAGAGAGTCTATCCGTCGGCGGACGTTCTTCCGAGTAATCTGCTCCGGATCTACATTTACTTTTCCGCTCCCATGAGCCGCGGCGAGGCGGGCCGGCGCATTCAGATGCTCGATGACAAGGGCAAAGTTCTGCCGGGCGTCTTCCTTCCCGGCGAGGAACTCTGGGACCCCGGCTTCCGCCGGCTCACCATGACTCTGGACCCCGGACGCATCAAGCGCGGCCTCACATCAAACGAAGCTATGGGGCCGCCCATCGCGGAGGGGAAGCGCTACACGCTTGTGATCGACCGCGACTGGCCCGACGCGCGGGGCGTCAGGATGGTGGAAGCCTTCCGGAAATCCTTCCGCGGCGGACCCGCCGACCGCACGCCTCCCGATCCCGCAAAGTGGAAAGTGCTCGCGCCGAAGGCCGGCACTGCCGCGCCGCTTCTAGTGGATTTCCCCTCTCCGATGAACTATCCGCTTCTGCAGAGAATGCTGCAGGTCGCCGGAACGCCGGGGACCGCGAGCATCGACAAACAGGAAACCGAGTGGCGGTGGACGCCGCGGGAACCCTGGAAGGCGGGCACGCACCAACTGATCGTCGATACCGCGCTCGAAGACCTTGCCGGAAACCACATCGGCCAGGCTTTCGATATCGACGTGTTCCAGCACGTCACCGAGCACATCACAACGAAGACGATTTCCGTGCCGTTCGCCGTGCACTAGCGCGACCGATCCGGCGGCGCGCTTATTTCGCCCGCAGCGTCACCTTCTGCACTCGCCAGTTGCCGATCTCCGCCACCAGCAGTTCGTTTTCGCGACGGCAATCGATGGCGTTGACGGTCCCGAACTCTTTCGGCAGCTTGCCCGCTTTGCCGAAGCTCCCGATGACCTTTCCGTCGAGCTCCAGTTTGTAGATCTCACCACCGTGATCGATATCGTCGGGCGGGTTCGAATTGGAGCTGTAGAGATATTGATGCGGACCCGGCGAAATGCAGATCGCAGAGGGTGTCCCGATATTGCCGATCTGAGATTTGAACGTACCGTCGCCGTCGAAGACCTGGATTCTCTTGTTGCCGGCATCGGCGACATAGACATTACCGCTCGCATCGATCGCGATTCCGCGCACCGAATTGAACTGGCCTTCGGCGGTCCCCTTCTGTCCCCAGGAACGGATGAATTTCCCGTTTTTATCGAACTTCGCCACGCGGGCGTTGCCGTAGCCGTCGGCCACGTAGATATTCCCCGCGGCATCCCAGGCCACATCGCTCGGCCGCTGGAAAATATCGCTCTGCGCGCCAGCGCCCGCGGGACCGCGACCAGCCCGTCCCGGCGTACCCGGCGGCGGCGCAGGCACTCGTTCCGATTCGGATTTCCGTCCGAGCAGCATCTGCACACGCCCGTTCGGATCGAACTTCATGACCATGTTCGACATCTGATCCACGAACCATAT
>CAZXCO010001087.1:0-6229 GCA_964639095.1 uncultured Solibacteraceae bacterium | reverse complement strand
CACGCTGGGTTTCCACCTTCACGGCGCCAAGGCGGCGAAGTGCGCGTTCGGCGGCTTTTCGGCCCACCACCTCGGGCTCTTCGAGCCCCCGGTAGTTGCGGGCGATGGTGAACCAGTAGTCGCGCTCCATGCCGCTGTCCTGCACGGCCACCGGGACCGCCGCTACCGAGCAGTAGCTGTGCCGGTACGACCCGAGAAATCCCCGCGAGTTGGCGAACACGCGCCCGCCGACGCTGGAATCGAACGACGCGCCTTCCGAATTGGCGATGCGCGGGTCGACAGCGAGCGCGGCGGCCTCGGCGCGCTTCGCGAGCGCGATGCGGTCCTCGGTGGCAAGTCCGGCGGTTTCGTTCGAGAAGAGCCCCAGATCGGTTTCGATGGCCCCCATCTCGGCGGCTTCGGGCAGACCGGCATGAGGATCCTCCGTCGTATGCGCGGCCAGATCGATGGCGGAACGCACCATCTGCCGGATGCCTTCCGGGCTCAGATCCGACGTATAGGAAGCGCCCATGCGCTTGCCGATCAGCACGCGCAGCCCGGCGCCGCGCGAACCCGCGTCCTTGAGCGTCTCCACCTCGCCCATCCGCACATTGACGGAAAACTCGTCGCCTTCGAGAATGGTGCATTCGGCATCGGTGACGCCGGCATCCACGGCCTGTTTGACGGCCGTCCGCGCGATTTCAGGCAGAGCTTCCCAGGTCACCGGGTTCGGCGTCAAGCGGTTCCCCCGACGGTCATGCGGTCGATGCGGACGGTCGGGATGCCAACGCCGACCGGCACGCTCTGGCCTTCCTTGCCGCACATGCCGACGCCCTCGTCGAGCTTGAGATCGTTGCCGACGCGGCTGACGTACTTCATCGCTTCCGGCCCGTTGCCGATGAGCGTCGCATTGCGGACGGGACGCGTGAGCTTGCCGTCCTCGATGAGGTAGCTTTCCGAAGCCGAGAACACGAAGTTTCCGCTGGTGATGTCGACCTGGCCTCCACCAAAATTCGCGCAAGAGAGGCCGCGCGGCACGGAGCGGATGATGTCCTCGGGCTCGCTGTCGCCCGCCAGCATGAAGGTGTTGGTCATGCGCGGCATGGGAATGTGTTCATAGCTTTCGCGGCGGCCGTTGCCCGTGGCGCCGGCCCGGGTGATGCGGCTCGAAAGCTTGTCCTGCAGGTAGCCGCGCAGTATGCCGTTCTCGATGAGAACGTTTCGCTGCGTCTCGCTGCCTTCGTCGTCGACATTGAGGGAACCGCGGCGTCCGCCGATGGTGCCGTCGTCGACAATCGTGCACAGCGGGCTCGCCACCTGCTGGCCGATGCGCCCCGTGAACGCCGAAACGCCTTTGCGGTTGAAATCGGCTTCGAGTCCGTGTCCGACGGCCTCGTGGAGAAGGATGCCGGGCCAGCCGGGTCCGAGCACGACGATCTGCTCGCCCGCAGGCGCCTCCACCGCATCGAGTTGCACGATGGCCTGACGCGCGGCTTCGGTGGCAAAGTATTCCGGGGTGCGTTCCTTCTGAAAGTATTCCAGCTCGTAGCGGCCGCCGCCGCCCGAGTGGCCCTGCTGCGGGACGCCATCGCCCGCGCGCGCCAGTACGAAAACGCTCATACGGGCGAGGGGCTGCCGATCGAAATTGAGCACACCGTCGCTGGTTGCAACGAGAACGTGCCGCAGGTTGTCGGCATAAGTCACCTGAACCTGAAAAACGCGGGGATCGTAAGCGCTCGCGGCCCGGGCGGCGCGCTGGGCGAGCGCGACGCGCTCCTGGAAAGCCGTTTCACTCGGAGCCGTCAGCACCGGATAGAGATTGCGCTTCCGGCCTTCTTCCAGCGGAGTCTGATCCACTTTGGCGGGTCCGGCGGCAATGAGGGCGGCAACCCGGGCGGCATGACGGATCTTTTCCGGACTCAAATCGTCGCTGTACGCATAACCCGTGCGCTCGCCGGCAATGACCCGGACGCCAACGCCGACCGATACACCCTGAGTGGCGCTCTTGACGATCGACTCGTCAATGCTGATGGAACTGGTGGTCAGGTATTCGAAATACAGATCCGCATAGTCGCCCCCGCGGCTGAGGGCCTCGGAAAGATAGCCTTCCAGATCCCGCCGCGCGATTCCGAATCTGGCGGCAAAAAACGAATCGGAAAAGCTCATAACTGATTCCACTCTAGCAAGTTGAGGGTGGGGATCGCAGCAGGGGCCGCTCTGTCGCGGCCCCGCCCGGAGCGCAGAAAACTACTTGCCGGCGGCCGCGGCCTTCATCTTTTTGCCGTCGGACTCGGTGATCCAGTGCTCCTTCACCATCCGGTTGACGGCCTGATCGACTTTGGCTGCATACTTTTTGTGGCTGCCATAAAGCGAATCGATCTTCGCGGCGTCGAACGGCGTGGTGCTGCCGAGCTCGCGGCACGTCCCCGGGCCGGGGCTGGTGGTCGTATAGGTCGCCGCGGGAACATCCACGTCGGGACTGCGCACGCCTCCGACAGCCACGCCGTCTTTCATGGCGATGCGCTCGGCCTTCGGCGGGGCGATTCCCTTGCTGGCCCATTGCTCGAGATCGACTACCGCTCCGTCGAAGACGTACTTCAGAAGCGGATGCTCCTGCAGAGGAATCTCGGGAGTGCACTTCACGTTGAACGGCCATTCCGGCGTACCCTGGCCGGGCATACCGAGGGCGGCCTGCTGATCCTGCATGACGGGCAGTTCGCGATACGCCCATCTGTCGATGTGTGCGGCGCCGGCGACTTCATAAATGCGGAAGCGGTCGTTGGGCTCGTCGCTGTCGGGCCGCTGGTAGCTGGGGGAAATCTCGCCCTGGGCCACGACCTCGATGACCGGAACGCCGACATTATGAGGAATCTGGCGGGCGTCGTCGCGGGGCACGGCAGGCGCGCATCGCCGGATGCGGCTCACGGCGCCGGGCGTCTTGACCAGAAATCCGTCATAGACCGGCTTGCCGTTCTCGAGCGTGGCGTGGGTCTGGATGGCGGCCGCATAGGTCAGAACGTCCGCACCCTGGGAGGTCATGTAGAGATACTTCGCATCGAGCAACGACGGGCTCTTGAGAGCGGCGCCCACCTGGCTGATCATGTCCCACCGGAGTCCGTCCTCCTCATCGGAAGTCGTCTGCCGGTTGCCCCGGCCCGCCGCACAGCTCTCGGAAGGGTTGGGGTTGGCGAAACCCAGATTCGTATAGCGCTTCGGGTTGAACTTTTCGAGTGACTTCACCGATCCGGGCATAGTGATGCCGACCCACGCGTCGCCACGCTCGATAAGAGAATCGCGCAGATAACCGGACATCATGGCCCAGTCGAAGCGGCGCGCCGGGTTGAGCAACTCCACTACAACGTGCCCGCTGAAGTGCGATTTGTTCGCCGGACGGCGTACCAGGATGCGCGTGGAATAAGGCGCATCGGCCGTCCGGACTTTCAGAGAACCGTCGGCCTCCCAGTCGTAGACGTTGGCCTTGCCGCTGACAATGTACTCTTCTTCCACATAGCCGGCCTTCTTGAGATCAAGAGGCTGCAGCACACGGTCGGCAGCCAGAAACGGGTAAGAATCGGCGGTGACGGGAATCGGGCCCGTCAGCTTCGGCGCCGGTGTGGCCGCCACCGCAGAAGCGGCGGCTGCGAAGCAGGCCAGCGAAACAGCAACTCTGAGCGAAGTCATCCTGTGCCATTCTACAGGAATTGCCGCCGAGCCCCCTCAGTGGTTTTTCACGTCAGCCTCGCCCTCAATGCAGGCGAACTCCAGCGCCTCGTAATTCGGGTCGTTGTACTTGCTGAAGAAATACGCGATCTTCCAGGGACGCGTGTAGACCTTGGGGTCTTCGATGGTTGCCTCGTAAGCAATATTGTTCGAATCCTGCATGGTGAAGCGCTCCACCACGTGAACGGCGTCGCTGTGAAAGTCGGCGGCCTGGTCGATCCAGCTCCGGGCCTTCTGATTCGTGACGTCCACCACCAGGGTGTCGCCATCCCAGTGCCCGCGTGAATCGCCCATGTACAGCTTCGTCTTCGCATTCAGGTGCGGCCGGCCGTCCATCGGAATCACCCGGTACGCGTGCATGAATTCCCATACCATGACGACCTCGCCCGGGGGTTCGAGAACGCGGAACCCGAAAGGCGTGAACGTGGCGTGCGGGAAACCTCCGAGCAGGCAGTGCGCATCCGATTCTTCGACCATGTGGTGTGCAGCCAGATCCTTCTGTTTCTCGCGCGCCCATGGCTGATAGGGAATCTTGCCATCAGGCGGATCCACAATGACGCCCTTCCTTGTGCCCCGCCCCGTAGTCAGAGTCTCGACCGACAGCATCGACATGGAGTTGCCCGGCGCCCTGACCAGCCAGACTCCCTGCAGGTCCGGCTTTCCGTCGGGCGTGCGCGGGATCGGCCCGCCCTTGACCTCAGGCGGTGAGTTGTACGGATTCGGCGTAAGGAGTGGATTGACGCCCTGCTGATTTCCGCCTCTGCCCTGTGCGGCTGCCTGCGACGGACCGAATGCCGCCAGTGCGGCTGCGACCAGAATGGCGTTGGTGAACGTGAACGGATTTCGCATGACCGATCTCTACTTTTTGGCCTCCGGACGGTCCGGGTCCGGCTTGTCACCCACCGTCACGGTGGGCCCTTCTTTATCGGCGTAACACTCGTATTCCAGCAACTGGAAGTTCTTCTCCGTGTGCAGGACCAGCGGCATCCGGATTTTAAAAGGCCGGGTCAGAACCTTCGGGTCTTCGATCGTCGCTTCGTAGTCGATGACGGTCGGGCTGGTGCGAGTGAAGCGCTCCACGACGTGGAGAGCGTCGCTGTGCTGACTGCCGGCGCCATCGAACCAGGTCATATCGTTGAAATCGGCCACGTCGACCACGAGCGTGTCGCCTTCCCAGTGGCCCCGCGAATCTCCCAGCCACAGATCGAGGCCATCCAGGTGTTCTCCACGCATGTTGATGTTGCGAACCGTGTGGACATACTGCGACAGGAAAGCGATCACGGGCTGATTCGCCGACTCGACGATCTGGAACGGATAAGGAACGTAGGCGAGACGGGGCACGCCGGGCATCTGGCACTTGTTCACGGGATCCGCCGTGGCGCGATTCTTCTCGTTCTGCTCCTTTTTCGCGCGCTCTTCCGGCTTATAGGGAATGCGACCGTCCGGCGGATCGACGATCACGCTTTTGCCGTTGACCCTGGCCTCGAGGTTCGCATCGACCTTGAGGCGCACTTCCCAGATTCCATTCAGGTCCGGCTTGCCGTCGGCGAGCCGCGGGGGGCTGTAAGGCGCGCCCTTCGGCTTCTTCTGGGCCATGAGCGGAACGGACAATGCAAGGAGACTGAGGCAGAGGAACAGCGATCGGAAAATTTTCATTTCTACTTTGTCTTGGCGGGGGCGCTTGTCTGGGAGGCGGAACTCTGCGTGAAATTTTCAGACGAGCCCGCCAGAAGCGTGCGTCCATCCGGTGTTTTCACGGTTCGCGCGTTGACCGTGTTCGTCCCGTTCTTCGCCCTCGTGCCGACGACGACGATGGGCTGCCCGGGTTTGATGAAATCCTTGCGCCAGCCATTTCGATAGAGAGTATTCGGCGGGCCTGTCTCGATATCCCACGTCTCGGTTTTTCCGGTATCCTTGTTCACGACCTCCATGTGAATCCACGAATGGGGATTGACCCAGTCCATCTTCGTGAATGTCCCGTCGAGCGTGACGACCCTGTTGGAATCGAACTCCGCCGCGAAGGAGTGGTGCGCAAAAACCGGCAGAGCGCCGGCCACACAACCAAGGACTACCGCGAGCGCGACTTGAAGCCTCATTTATGCAGGACCCTCCGGAACGAACGTGCCGCCATGATCTGGCAATTGTATCGTAAACGTGAAAGTGCTGCATGCAGGCATTCTGAAACCCGTCGCCGGAGTTATAAGGTCAAATAGTCCATTGGGCGATCGAACGCAAAAAGCAGCGTTGGCAGGCGGCAGGCTGGCGCCCTCGCGGTTCTGCATCGTTTCTTTGCTGTTACAGGTCCTTGCAGCCGGCGTGAGCCTCGCGGGCATGGCTTCCGCACAGACGCCGCCCACGGCGTCGCTCACGGTTTCGGCGCACACGCTTCAGGGGCAGGCGGTAGCGAAGGCTTCCATCACGGTGAAGCCGGCGCCGGGAAGCTCCGAGCCTCCGAAGGCTCCTGCGCGCACCGCCGAAACCAGCGCCGCCGGAGAAGCCACCATCGACGGACTCCCTCCCGGCCGCTATC
>CAZXCO010001086.1:0-1661 GCA_964639095.1 uncultured Solibacteraceae bacterium | reverse complement strand
GGCTCGGCAGCGGCCTTCGTGAGAAAAGCGGCCGAAGCCTCTTTCTCCCGCGCCGCAACGCGCGCGGTACGCTCACCTTCGAGCGCCTGGATCCTCGGCCCCCAGGTTTCAATATCCACGGCGGGCTTCTTCGCCGCGGCATCCGTCAGCGCCTGTTTGACGATTTCCAGTTCCGCCGGAGAAAGATCGAACCGCCCGAGGGACTGGTAAATCGAGAGTCCGATCGAATAGACGATCTTGTCATCGTCGGTCGTCAGTTGCGGCGCGGCCGGTTTCGCGGGAGTCGCATTGGCCGGCCGGGCGGCGGCCGGACGCGCAGGGCGGGTGGCCGGAGACTTCGGGGCCGGGGTCTGGGCAAGCAGGACAGCCGGCAGGAACAGCAGAGAAACGCGCATTGTCACAGGCTAGCATTATCCGGTGATATCATTTCGCGAAGAATGCGCACCCCCCTTTCCCTCGTCCTGATCCTGTCTGCGATCCCCGCATTCGGCCAGCTTTTTCCGCCCAACACGGCGGGCGTTTCCGCGGGTCACGACATCTTCAGCTTTCACGACATGGACGCCGCCAACAAGTTCTGGAATGCGCTGGGCGGCCAGCCGGCGGAGCTCGGTCCGCTCAAGATGACGAAGTATCCGGGCGTGCTGTTTCTGATGCGCAAAGGTGATCCCAAAGGCGGCACCGAGGGCTCGACCATCGAGTACATCGGCTTCAAAGTCAAAAATCTCAAGGAATCGCTGGCGAAGTGGGAGGCCCAGGGCATCCAGCCCCTGCCGGGCGGCAGCTCGAAGCAGGTCTTCCTGATGGGGCCGGACAACGTGAAGGTCCGGATCACGGAGGACCGCAAGCTGGCGACGCCCATCGCGGCCGACGTGATCAAAATGGACGTTCCCGACGTTGCCGCGGCTGAGGCCTGGTATGCCAAATGGTTCGGGGCGAAGCTGGTGAAGCACGGCAAGGAAACGGTCGGCGAAATTCCCGGCGCCAATATTCTCTTCGCGAAGGCAAACGGTCCGGTCGCGGGAACGAAAGGCCGCGCTTTCGACCGCATCGGGCTGGAGGTCAGGAACGTCCAGCAGGTTTGCAGGAATCTTCAGGACTCGGGAATCAAACTCGACGGCGCTTACCGGAAAGCGACATCCATGAATCTTGCGGTCTGCGTTCTGACGGATCCGTGGGGCACTTACATCGAAATCAGCGAAGGCCTTGCGGCGGTGAAATAGGTCCGTTATGAAGCGTTCCGCCCTGCTCGCCGCGCTGTTCCCGATGGTCGCGATGAGCCCGCTCAGCGCGCAGCCTGCCCGGCCACCCAGCCCGCAGTCCCTGTTCGACCAGAACTGCGCAGCCTGCCACGCGGAGCAAGCCGCAGGCGGCGCGCCCGATCGTGCCACGCTCGGCAAAATGACGCCGGAAGCCATTTATCGCGCGCTCGCGAGCGGCCCCATGCGGGCGCAGGCGGCCGGCCTTGCGGAATCCGCGAAGCGATCCATCGCCGAATTCCTCACCGGCGGCAAGCTCCAGCTTTCGCAGTTCGCCGACGCGAAACAGATGCCGAATCGCTGCGCCGCGAGCGCGTCTCTGGGCGATCCTTCGGCAGGAGAGGCGTGGAACGGCTGGGGCGTCGATTCCTCCAATACGCGATTCCAGACGGAAAGGGGAGCGGG
>CAZXCO010001085.1:0-2212 GCA_964639095.1 uncultured Solibacteraceae bacterium | reverse complement strand
AGCTGAAGAAACTGCAGGCCGCAACTGCGACGGAGAAGAACGGAAATGCCTGAAGAAACCAACCCCACACCCCCGTCGACGTCGACCGCAACACCGGCAGCCGAACTGAGCCTTCTCGACCGCATCGTGGTGGAAGGCAAGATGGCGCGGGACATCTCCCAGCAGCCGCACGCGCGCGACCTGGTGAATGAGTTCGCCAATCAGGTGCTGACGGAAGGCATGACCATCCAGAACGACACGGTGGCCGGCATCAAGGCGCGGATTGCGCAGATCGACGAGCTTCTGAGCGATCAGATGAACGCGATCATGCATGACCCGGCATTCCAGCAGCTTGAGGCGTCCTGGCGTGGCCTGCATTATCTCGTCATGAACTCGGAGACGGGAACGCAGCTGAAGATCCGCGTACTGAACATCACAAAAAAAGAGCTTCTCAATGACATGGAGAAGGCTACTGAATTCGACCAGAGCGTGATGTTCAAGCAGATCTACGAGGAAGAATACGGCACATTTGGTGGGAATCCGTACAGTTTTCTGGTCGGGGACTTTGAATTCGGCCGGCATCCGCAGGATATGTCCATTCTCGAAAAAATGTCGGGAGTGGCAGCGGCGGCCCACGCGCCATTCATCGCCGCGGCGAGCCCCAGGTTGTTCGATATGGACAGCTTCAATGAACTGGGGGTACCGCGCGATCTGGCCAAGTCCTTCGAATCGACCGAACTGGTGAAGTGGCGTTCGTTCCGCGAAAGCGAAGACTCCCGCTATGTCACCCTGACGCTCCCGCACATGCTTCTGCGGCTTCCCTATGGACCGGACACTGTTCCTGTGGATGGCTTCGACTACCGCGAGGATGTGGACGGGCGTGACAGCGCGAAATATCTCTGGGGCAATTCGGCTTATGCCATGGCGCAGCGCATTACCAATGCGTTCGCGCAGTACAAGTGGTGCGCGGCGATTCGCGGCGTGGAAGGCGGCGGGCTGGTGGAAGGCCTGCCGGCACATACGTTCAAGACCGAGTCCGGCGACATCGCGCTGAAGTGCCCCACCGAGATCGCAATCACCGATCGCCGCGAAAAAGAGCTGAACGATCTCGGCTTTGTGTCTCTCTGCCACTGCAAGGGGACGGATTTCGCCGCGTTCTTCGGGGGCCAGACGGCCAATAAGCCGAAGCAGTACAACACGAACGAAGCGACCGCCAATGCCCGCATCTCCGGGATGCTGCCGTATGTCCTGGCAGCCTCGCGGTTCGCGCATTACATCAAAGTCATCATGCGCGACAAGATCGGGAGCTTCATGACGCGGGACAACGTCTCCAGTTTCCTGAACACCTGGATTTCCCAGTACGTGCTGCTGAACGACGACGCTCCTCAGACGGTCAAAGCGCGCTTTCCTCTGCGTGAAGCCCGCGTGGACGTGATGGATGTTCCTGGCAAACCCGGGTGTTACAAGGCGATCGTTTTCCTCAAGCCGCACTTCCAGCTGGATGAGTTGACGGTGTCGATTCGACTGGTTGCGGAACTGCCGGCGCCTGCTGCGGCTTAACTACTGGTTCCCGCGCAAAACAGATATAGGAGAAGGAGAGATCCAGAATGGATGTATTGATCCTCGATTGCAGTTCCGCGAGCATCAACGGCGAGTGTCAGTTGACCGACTACGCGAATATGATCGAGTTGCTGTCTTACAGTCACGGCGTCGCGCAGCAGATCACGGGGGACCAGAGCAACACCAAGCGGACTTCCGGTAAACCCAACCATCAGGACTTCACGGTCACGAAATATCAGGACCTGTCTTCCTGCCAGTTAGTCGACTTCTGCAATCAGGCCAAGCCGATTCCCACAATAAAAATAACGATCGGCCAGAACGACAACGGCAAGGTTACGAAGATCTTCATTTACGAGTTGACGAACGCTCTGGTGTCGTCGATATCGGTCGGGGGCGGAGGCGGCGGCAAGCCGCAGGAGACGGTCACCTTCAACTACACGAAGATCAGCTGGACCTATGCTGCCCAGAAGTCCGATGTGAGCGATGCCGGCAACGCTTCGGCAACATGGAATCTCGCGACAAACTCCACGTCGTAGAAAGGCATCCGCGGCCCTCACGAGGGCTGCGGGCCCCTCTTTTTGAACGTCTTACCAGCTCCGGCGAATCGTTTGGACATCCGCCGGAGCCCTTCCGAAGTCTCACTCCGGGTGGCGTGGTCGAATCAGTCCGCCGC